>JAYVST010000027.1:0-29006 GCA_043775255.1 Burkholderiales bacterium | reverse complement strand
CAACGGGGTCTTCTCGACGGCTGCGAACAGCACCAACGGTGGCACTGGCTTCATCGATTCCGGCAGCGTGTCCGATCCGTCCGCCTTGACTGGCCACGCATACAGCCTGACCTTCAGCGTGAGCGCTGGGAGTGCTACCTATGACGTCTACGACACTACCGCCGGTGCATCCATTTCCACCGGCAATGCCTTCCGTGCCGGGCAATCGATCGCCCTCGCCGGTATGCAGGTGGGAATCAACGGCACGCCGGCCGCCGGTGATGTTTTCAGCCTTACGCCTGCGGTCAATCAGAGCGTATTCAAGACACTGGCCGACGCAAGCGCCGCACTGCGTTCCGGCGCGCCCTCGGGCGCACGCTTAAGCACGGTCAACAATGCTTTGTCCAGCCTGATGCAGGCGACCGACCATATTTTGACCATGCGCGCCGATTTCGGATCGCGAATGAATGAATTGGCGGCGTACGAAAACGTGTCCGGGGCGGTAGTCCTGGAACATCGGAAACGGCTGTCGGAATTGCAGGACCTCGACTACACCGAAGCCGCCACCCGGCTGATGCGCCAACAGACTTCGCACGAAGCGGCGCAGCAGTCCTTTGCCAAGATCGCGAAGCTTTCGCTGTTCGACTATATCCGCTGACCGCCGCACGCAGCGCGTGCCGGTCGAAGAGGGTTCGACGCGAACCCTGCTGCGATCGAATCCAGGGCTGGGCGACGCTACGCCGCAGTAGCAACCCGCCGGCCACCAACCAGCGTCATGTTGCGCACCGATTCGCCGATTCTCCAGGCGGCACGTGCGCCGTTTTCCCCGAGATCGACCAGCAACCCGGTGATGTCGGCAACCGGCAAGGGACGACTGAAATAGTAGCCCTGCATCACCTGGCAGCCGCGCTTTTGCAGCAGCATCATCTGTTCGCGGCTCTCCACGCCTTCCGCCACCACCTCCAGGTGCAGGGCGTTGGCCATCGCGATGATGGCGGCGGTGATGGTTTCGTTGTCGCTGTCGGGCTTGAGGTCGTTTATGAAGGAGCGGTCGATCTTGAGCTGGTCGATTTCGAATCGCTGCAGGTATGAAAGCGATGAGTAGCCGGTGCCGAAATCGTCGATCGCCAGACGCACGTCGAGCGAATCGAGGGATTTGAGCGTAGCCAGCGTCGTGGCGATGTCCGTCATCAGCATGGTTTCGGTGATTTCAAGCTCCAGCAGATGACCGGGCAGTCCTGAATCTGCCAGCACGCGCCGGATCAGATCGACAAAGCCGGGGCGCTGGAAATGCGAGCCGGGAATATTGACCGCGACCCGCACCGGCTCTATGCCGGACGCGGCCCAGCGCGCCGCCTGGGCCGCGGCGGTTGCCAGCGCCCATTCGCCGAACGGCACGATCAGGCCGGTTTCTTCGGCGATCGGGATGAAATCCGCCGGCGGCACCAGGCGTCCGCCGTGGTTCCAGCGCATCAGCGCCTCGACCGCGGGAATGCGTCCGCTGCGCACGTCGATCTGCGGCTGGTAGTGCAGCACCAGCTCATCGCGTTCAAGTGCCTTGTGCAGGGCCTGCTCGATCTCCCAGCGCTTGCGGTCCACCGCATTGAGTTCGGGGCGATAGGCGGCGATGGCGTTGCGCCCGCTGCCCTTGACCGAGTACATGGCGGCGTCGGCGTTGCACAGCAGGGTCTCGACATCGGCGCCGTCGTCGGGATAGCGGGCGATGCCGACCGAGGCGCTGATGAAGTTCTCCCGCCCGCCCAGCACGAAAGGCTTGCGCATGACGTTGAGGATGCGTTCTGCCACCCGACCCACATGCTGCGCGTCGGCGCAGTCGGTCAGGAGGACGCCGAATTCGTCGCCGCCTAAGCGCGCCACGATGTCGGTGGCGCCTTCGCCGGAGCGCAAGCAGCGGCTTAAGCGAGCCGCGACTTCGCGCAGGACCGCGTCGCCGGTGCCGTGCCCCTGGGTGTCGTTGATGTGCTTGAAGCGGTCGAGATCGACGAACAGGGCCGCCAGCGGTGCGCGCGTCTTGCGTGCCTGCTCGATGGCGGCGCCGAAACGCTCGCGGAAGACGCGCCGGTTGGGCAGGCCGGTAAGGCTGTCGAACTCGGCCAGCGCGCGGATGTGCTGTTCGGCTTCCTTGGCCTGGGTCACATCCTGCATGGTGCCGGTGATGGTCACGATGCAGCCGGCGCCATCGCGCTCGGCTTCCGCCTCCACGTGCAGATAGACGAGCCGGCCGTCGCCGGTGCAGGCGCGTATGTCGAGATCGGGATTGCCGCCGTTTGCGGTCAGGCGCGCGAGTTCCGCACGCAGATGCGCCACGTCGTCGTCGTGAATCACCGCTTCGAACATTTTCATCGAGAATGGCGCGTCTTGATGCGGCACGCCTAAGAGCGCGAAACAGATTTCCGAGCAGGTGAGCAGATCGGACACGTGGTCCCATTGCCAGACGCCGAGGCGGGCGATGCGCTGCGCGCGCGCCAGCATGGCTCGATTGCGTTCGAGTTCGGTGCGGGTGCGGGCCGCGCGCAACAGGTAGCGCGTGCGCTGCGCCAGCAGCACCCACTGGGTCGACTTGACGAAAAAGTCCGTCGCACCGGCCTCGTAGGCATGGGTCACCGATTCCTCGTCGTCAAGCCCGGTGAGCATCAGGATCGGCACCTGCGCGCCGCCGGGCAGGCTGCGCAGCGCCGCGCAGGTGGCGAAACCGTCCATGCCGGGCATCATCGCGTCGAGCAGAACGCAATCAGGCGCGGCGGCGAAGCGTTCGAGCGCCTCGGAACCGCTGGCAGCCTCATCCACCAGGAAACCATGCTGTCCGAGCACGGACGCGGTCAGAAGTCGCGCGACCGGATCGTCATCCACCAGCAGGACGCGGTCAGTCGATGGTGGCGGGTTCTTCATCCGGGTGCTCCCTTGACGTTTTCAGGTCCCGCAATGCGGCCAGGACCCTTTCGAATTCTTCTTGCGCGCTTGCGATCCGCGTACATGTAGCGTGCAGGTCGCCGGCGCGCGCCGCGGCTTCCACGCCGGCGAACAGGCGTGAAGCGCACAGCGCGCCGACATTCGCATTGCTCGACTTGAGCGTGTGCGCGGCTTGGCCGATGGAGGCCAGGTCAGCGTCAATGGCGGCATTGCGAAGTTGCTCCATCAACGCCGGGGTGCTGCTGAAAAACGCGTCGGCCAGTCGATTGACAAGGCCGGGCACGCCATACTCCATTTCCTTGAGGCGACGCACCGTGGCCGGGTCGAGCGGCGGACCCTCCGGGGGCAGGGTGGCGCGCGCGCAGGCGGCTGCGCCGGGCACATTGGTCGCGATCACGGCGAATTGCAAGGTAGATGGCATGGTGTGCGCGTCGCCAAGGTGCGCCGGCAGGTCGGATGGCAGGGTCGGCATCGCCCCTGTGCGCGTCATTGGCAGAAGCAGCATGTCGTCGGGCCGGACGTCTGCCGACAGCGGGTGCGGTTTGTCGACCAGCCAGTTGAACAGAATGCCACGCAGCTCACCTTCAGAGAACGGTTTTGAAAGGTAGTCGGTAAAGCCGGCAGCGATGCAGCGTTCGCGGTCTCCGTTGAGCGCGTTGGCGGTCAGCGCGATCACCGGCAGGTCCGGCTTGATTGCAAGAGGCTCCCAGGGGCCGCCGCCGGCTCGGATATGACGTACGGTCTCGAAACCATCCATCTCGGGCATCTGGCAATCCAGCAGGACCACGTCGAACGCCGAACGGCCCAACACTTCAAGGGCCTGGCGTCCGTTTTCCGCCACCTCGTGCAGGCAACCGATGCGCTCGAGCATCGCGGTCGCGATTTCCCGGTTGACCGGGTTGTCTTCCACCACCAGCACGCGGCCGGCGAGCAGCGGACTTGCCGCTTGCGCGTTCACATGGCTGGCGTCGGCGCGCGACAGAAGCACGTCGGCCAGGGCACGGCGCAGGTCACCCTGGCGCAGCGGCTTTTCCAGAATTTTCTCGATACCGCTCGCGCGCGCGGCCGCTTCCACATTCCTGCCTGCCATGGACGCAAGCATGATCATGCGCAGTCCGGCTAAGCGCCTGTCCTGCCCTACGCGGCTCGCGAGTTCGATGCCGCCCATGCCGGGCATATTCATGTCGATTAAGGCGGCTTCGAATGCCCGGCCGGCGGCGACTGCCGTCCCGAGCATGTCCAGTGCCTCCGCGCCGCCTGCCGCTGCGCCGCAGCCGATGCCCCAGTTCTCAAGCTGATGCACCAGAATGGCGCGATTGGTCGGATTGTCTTCGACCACCAAAACCCGACGTCCGACCAGCGGTTGCGGCAAGAGCGGGGTGGTCGTACCGGCTGTGAGGGAAACGTCGAAGTCGAGGATGAACGAAAATACGGAGCCCTGGCCGGGCGCGCTTTTCACGGTGATTGTGCCGCCCATCATTTGCACCAGTTGCTGACTGATGGCCAGTCCGAGACCCGTGCCGCCATAGCGCTTGGTGGTTGCCGTCGATCCTTGCTCGAAAATGCGGAACAGACGCCCCTGGATTTCGTCGGACATGCCGATACCGTTGTCGCGAACCTTGAACTCCAGGCGCGCTGAGGCGCTTGCCGCAGCGCCGGGCATTGCGAGACGCCGAACGGCGATCATGACTTCACCCTGGTCGGTGAACTTGATGGCGTTGCCGACAAGATTGAGCAGCACCTGACGCAGGCGGCCGGCGTCGCCGACGATCCATTGCGGCACGTCGTGGGCGACATCAGAAAGGAACTCGATGTTCTTCTGGTGCGCGCGCGGCGCGATCAGACCGGCCGCCTCCTCGATCAATGAGGCCAGCTCGAAGGCTTCCTGCTGCAGCTCCAGCCTGCCGGCTTCTATCTTGGAGAAATCGAGAATGTCGTTGATGATCGCAAGCAATGCCTCCCCGGAGCGATAGACAGTCTCCACGAAGCGCCGCTGGCGCTCGTCTAAGTCGGTGCCCAACAGCAGTTCTGTCATGCCCAGCACGCCGTTCATCGGCGTGCGGATTTCGTGGCTCATGTTGGCCAGGAATTGCGATTTGGCGTGACTGGCGCTCTCGGCCAGGTCCTTTGCCAGATGCAGGGCTTCCTGCTGGGCACGATGCTGCGTGATGTCCTTGCATACTCCGTGCACGCGGATTTCACCGGTCTCGATGCGGATGGCCTGGGTCTGCAGCGAGAGCCAGCGCAGGCCGCGAGTTGCGTGGAGGATGCGGAACTCGATGTAGACCGGCTCGAGTTCGCGTTCCATCCGCTGGCGCACCTCGAAGAGCTCGAAATCTTCGGGATGGATCAAGCGCATGTGGCATGCGGGTTCGTCGTAGAGCTGAGCTGCGGTCAGTCCCCATATATGTTCGGAGGCCGGATTGACGTAGTACACGCAGGAGTTGTCCGGATCGCCGATGAACACCTGGTCGGCCATCGTGTCGGCGAACAGGCGGAAGCGCTGTTCCGAGTCTTCCAGTGCTTTTTGCGAGCGCACGCGCTCGGTCACGTCCTCGGCGATACACAGCAGAAAGGGCGTGCCGCCTTCCGGCGCCGGCAGCGGAATCGTGCGTATGGAGAGAATCCGGTAGTCGCCGCAACCGGTGCTGCGCACCACCATCGGCAGTTCCTGGGGGCGCCCACTTTCGATCGCGGCGCGGTCGCTGGCATTCGCGTCTGCGGCCTGGTCGGCTGGAAACAACTCCGCATCGGTACTGCCGATGAAGCGGGCGCGAGGCACGCCGAAAAATTCCTCGGCCAGCCGGTTGACATGACGGTAGGTGAAATCGAAGCCATCCTTGACCAGCAGCATCACCGGGACATTCTCGACCAGCGAGTCAAGGAAAGCCTCGGCACTGCGCAAGGCTCGCTCATTGCGCTTGCGTTCAGTGATGTCCTGCTCGATAGCCATGAAGCGCTCGATTTTCCCGTCTTCACCGAGTATCGGCTGGACCTCGATGTCGAGCCAGTATTCGCGGCCATCCTTGGCGTAGTTGAGGAGTTCGGTCTTGAACCCGCGTCCGTCGCGCAGGGCGTCGGTCATCATCGCGCGGGCAGCGTGGCCGGTGCCCGGACCCTGCAGGAACTGGCCGGGCTTGCGTCCGTTGACTTCATCGGCGGCATACCCGGTGAGCCGGGTGAAGCCATCGTTGACCCATTCGATGCGGCCCTGCGCGTCGGTGATCACCACCGCGTTGTGGGTGCGGTCGGCCACCAGCGCCAGGAGCCGCGTCTCCGCCTCCCGCCTGGCCAGGGCGCGACCTTTCTCCGCCTCGCTCGCGTGCGCTGCGGCGAGTCGATCGCCATGCGCGACCAGGCTCGCGCTCATCAACCGCAAGGCATGTTCGAGCGCGACAAACTCGTTGGCCGGCGCCGTGCCGTTGGCGGCATCCCCATGGTGCCGGCTTGCGAGCGCCTCGGCGTGCCGGCGCAGGCGCGCCCAAGGACGGGTAATCGCCAGGGTGGCGAGAATGCCAAGCAGAACAGCCGCCAGCAGAACCAGGAGGGTGAACCGGCGTACCTGCGTGCCGGTTTCATCGCGGACTGCCGCCAGTTGCGCATTGCCCGCTTCGACAACCAGCACCAGAGTTGCTCCGCCCACGCTAACGGGAACATAGCTGGTGTGGAACGCCGCATCGTCGGCGACCACCAACACCGGCGTTTGCGTGGCCAGAACGCGCATCACTTCGGCGTGGGACACGCGCGCCCGCGCGGCCGCCGAAGATGATATCCAGAGACCGTCGGCGCCGGCCAGCGAGACCTCGCCGGAGGTGACGCCGGCCAGCTCGGCGGTGAGTTGCTCGTTCCATGACGTGGCCAGCCCGATCGCGCCCAGTATCCGCCCGTCGCGGCGCACCGGCGTCCAGGTCCACATGAGCAGTCCGCGGCTCCCGGCTTCGAGGCTGAACACGTTGCCCCCGGACAGGGCGTGGGTCGCGCCGCGCCAGGCGCCATTGGCGGCATTGGCCGCCTGATCTGCGGGGAGGAGCGGTTCCCCGGTGGCGTCGACCATGTCAACTAAGGCGGCCCCGGTGAGCCCGCGCAGGCGCTGGCGTAGGGCCTCGCGTGCCGGCGCCGGCTGCGTTGCGGCGCGTGCGAAATCATCTGCAAAACGGGCTGAACCCAGGTGGTTGTCCATGCGTGCTGCAAAACGCGCGGCCTCCCTGTTAAACACCGCCCCTGCGGCACGGCCCATGTTCTCGGCTTGTTTTTCAGCCGCAGCCGTCCGGACATGGTCCACTCCTCGTCCCGCCAGAACAAGGGCGGTCAGTGCCGGGATGGTGGCCACCAGCACCATCGCCGCGACAAGCGGGACGGCCACCGGAATGCGCGCGACCCATCGCTTCATCGGCATGCGCCCACCTTGCCCGGCCGCACGCGACGGCTGCCGCCGCACTGGTGCGACAACCTGTTCAAGCCATGGTGATCCATCGAAGTCCGCTCCGCTTGCAGCCCGCGAGGTGCGGAATGCCTACCGGATTGACGGCCCCCAGATGGGAAACTTGAGAACAGCGAGACCTGCGCGGCCGGTCCGACGGAGTCTGCCGGAGGGCGCCGACACTGGCTTGCAGCGGCAGGCTTGCAGCAGGGTTGCGGCCGGGTTGCGGTTGCAGGTGCGGCCGTAAGTAGGGCCGTCGGTGCGGCGCCCCGATCATGGTCGGGGCACTGGGCTTACGTCAGTGCACCTGGGACAGCAGCGCGCCGGACTTGCGCTCGACGCCGCGCAGACCGCTACTGATTTCCGCAGAATCACGCCGCAAGGCGCGCAGTGCAAGCAAATTACGGCTGCGCGCCATGAATTCGCTGGGATCGACTGGCTTGGTCAGAAAGTCGGTGGCGCCATAGCGCCAGGCGCGTGCCGACACGGCTTCGAAGCCGTGCGGCAACATAAGGACGATCGACACGTCGTGCAGCGCCGGCATGGCGCGCAGGCGATGGATGACTTCGAGGCCGTCGGTGGCACGCATTAGGAAGTCGACAAAGACCAGGTCGGGTACGTTGGCCCCGCACCAGTCCAGCGCAGCGGCCGGATGGGAAAAGGCAAGGACATCGTGGATGCGGGCCGCGCCTGCCAGTGCGGCTAAGTCGGCGGCCTCGGCGGCACTGTCACTGATGATGATGACCGACATCGGGTTTCCCGGCAGAAGTCTTGACTGGTGTTACGCGTAACGGCCGCCGCGGGCGGAACTTTAGGGGAATCTTCGCGCGAAATGACGCGGCTTCGAAGGCTTGTTCGATCGCTGCCGCAGTCACGTCCGGGCATATGCTTGGTCGGTCAAATTGGCGCTGGAACGCGCTTCCACCGGATTCACCCGGAACGATGCCGGGCATTGGCGCAGGGGTGCAAGGGCGATGGCGACCACAGTTTCGAGCAACATCAATCCGACCGAGACGGCGCGCGAGACGATTCGCCAGCTCGCGGTCAAGCGCATCCCGCCGACGCCGGACAACTACGCACGTATTTACGCCGAAGTGTCGGGCGAGCCGGCAACTCATCCGCTGGTCGGCGCCGTTGAACGCGCCCTGGCCGAGGTACTGCGCAACGCCAATGGCGTACCGCCGGGCGCGCAGGCGCTCGCCCAGGCGCTCAGGCGGCAGAAATGGGATGAGGTCGAAACCTGGTTCAAGCGTACCGCCACCCTCGCGGCCAGCGCCGACAGCATGGCCTGGCACACCCTGGTGCGCGACCTGCTCAAGCAATGGGATTTGCGCCATGACGCTCTGCCGCAGGGACGCAAACGCGAGGCGCTCGAACATGTGCTGGAGAATTCGCGCAGCGACCCGGCCAAGCTGTTTCTGCGCGTTACTGCCCTGGTCAAATCCTGGGCCGAACGGCCGCTGTCGCGCACCGAGCACGGCAGCATAGCCACGCTCGAGCGCGAAGCCGACGCGCCGGAAATCGCCACCCTATTGCGCGAGATGCTGGCGCAAACCATCGAATTCGCCATCACCGATCGTCTGGGCTACACGCCCGAATTGGCCGGCGATGCGGCGCGCCTGGCCTTGCTGGTACGCGAGGCGGGCAGCGCACGCGACTTCAACCGGCTGGGCCAGACAATCAAGGCATTCTGGCTCAAGCTGGAATTGCGCGGCGAGAGCGTCGATGGCTTGATGCGTGGGCTGGTGACCTTGGTCAAGCTCCTGACGCAGAACATTGGCGTCCTCACCGGCGACGCCTGGCTCAAAGCGCAGATGGAGCGCACCGAGCAACTGCTGCAGGAACCGCTCGACGCGCGCGCCCTGCGTGAAGCTGAAAAAGGTTTCCGTGAAGTGGCGTACCGCCAGGCCACCTTGAAAGGCGACTTGGACGAAGCGAAGAACGCGCTCAAATCGATGGTGGGACTGTTGATCGATCGCCTCGACGCGCTAACCGAATCGACCGGCGGCTACCAGGAAAAATTCGGCAGTTATGCCAGCCAGATCGAGGCGGCCGACAACATCACCGAGCTGTCAGCGGTGCTCGGCAGCCTCTTGAGCGACACGCGCGGGGCCCAGGCCACCATGCAGCGTTCGCGCAACGAACTGCAGCAGGCGCGCGAAGCGGCGCGGGCGCACGAGGCGCGCGTCCACCAGCTTGAAAAGGAGTTGGTGGAGGTGGGCCAGATGGTCAAGGAGGACCAACTCACCAGCGTGCTCAATCGGCGTGGCCTGGAGGAAGCTTTTGCAGTCGAGGAGGCGCGCGCGCGCCGCAGCGCGATGCCCCTGGCGGTGGCACTGCTCGACGTCGACAACTTCAAGATGCTCAACGACAAGTTGGGCCACCTGGCCGGCGACGACGCCCTGAAGCATCTGGCGGGAATCCTGCGCGACGCCGTGCGGCCTTCGGACGTGGTGGCGCGTTTCGGTGGCGAGGAATTCGTTCTGCTCCTGCCCGATACCGATGTCGCGGCGGCCGTGGCCGTGATGACGCGCGTCCAGCGCACGTTGACACGGCGTTTTTTCCTCTACCAGAATGAAAAAATCCTGATCACTTTCAGCGCAGGCGTGGCTCTGATGCAAGCGGGCGAGTCGCGTGATGCGGTGATCGCGCGTGCGGACGGCGCGATGTACCAGGCTAAGCAAAGCGGCAAGAATCGCGTCTGTGTTGCCGAAGCAGTGGCTGGGTAAGCCGATGACGCGCGCAGGGGCGTCCGTGCCGACCGCGCGCACGCGTTCAGGTAGTAGTGACGCGGGCGCCGCCGGTGCGAGTGGCTTCGCGCTGCGACGCTGCTGGCCGGTCGCCGTTGCGGTCGCAATTGGGGCCGCGCTCACTGTTTACCTGTGGCACGACCTGCAAACGCAGAACCGGCATCGGGCCGAGGAACGCTTTGACGTCGCCGTGGGCCAGTTGAAGACGGATATCGAGACCCGCATGCAAGCCTACGCGGTTCATTTAGGCGCGGATGCGGGCGTGTTCGCGGCATCGGAGAACGGGAGCGCAGAGCAGTGGCGCACCTTCGTGGCGACCCTGCAGCTGGGTGAGAACGATGACGGCATGTGGGTTCCGGCGTTACGCTTCAAGCTGGTCGATCGCACAGGTAGCGGCGGCGGCGACACTATCCTTTACGAACGATACGGCACGGGCAGCGTCGACAACGCGCGTGGTGCAGCTTTGCTTTCAGGAGAGCGCGCCATCGCCTTCGGCGGGCGGGTCTGGAGCGTTTTCGCGCAAGCGCCGGCGACGTACGGTGCAATCGAGGCGCAGCGCCACGAAGGCGTGGTTCTGGGCGGCGGCGCGGCATTGACTTTCCTTCTCGCCTGCTTGATCTGGATGCTATTGCGCAGGCGCGACCGCGCCGAAACGCTGGCTGCCGCAATTAAAGACGACCTGGAAGCAAGCCATCGTCGCATCGAGCGCATTGTCGACGCCACCAACGACGGTACCTGGGAATACGACGTGGCTTCCCGCACATGCGCTCTGTCGGCGCGCTTTTGCGAAATATTGGGATTGGGCCGCTTAAAACGAACCGAGTGCGACTCCTGGGTCCTGCGCCGCGTCCATCCTGCCGAGCGCGCTGCAGCGATCCGGGCATTGCGCGCGCGCAAGCCCGACACGAAAGGCTTCGATCAACGCATGCGCATGCGCACCGAAAGCGGCAGCTATCGTTGGGTGCGCGTGCGCGGGTGCTGGTTCGAGGATGCCGCCGGGACGATGCTCGCCGGCTCGATGTCCGATGTGCATGATAAGCAGGAGGCCGGGCTTCGAGAAGCGCGCCTGTTCAAGGTCATCGAAATGAGCTCCGACCTCTTCATGACTTTCGATCTTGAAGGCCACGCAACCTATCTGAACGCAGCGGCGCGCGCGGTGTTCACGAGCCCGCCGTCCCGCCCCCTGACGGGCTTTTCGCTGAAAACAATATTCGCGCAAAACGACGTCGCCCGCGTCTTCAATGAGAGCGCGTCCACCACCCGCAAGCAGGATCGCTGGGAAGGCGAGACCGAACTGATCACTATTTCCGGCCAACTGCTGCCGGTCCATCAGGTGATTCTGAGTCACAAGGGCGAAACCGGCCAGGTCGAATTCTATTCGACCGTAATGCGCGACGTAAGCGAGCGGCGTGTGGCAATGCAAGCGTTGCAACAAGCGCAAGAACGACTGCAGCGTGCACTCGACGGATCGAGCGACGGCATCTGGGAACGTGATGTGCACAGTGACACATTTTCCACCTCCGATCGGCTCGCGCAGATGCTGGGACACGCGCCCGACGAAATGCCGCGCACGCGCGCCGCCTGGCGGGCGTTGAACCACCCCGACGATTTGCCGGTGAGCGACGCCTCGGTGGCGCGGCTGTTGGAGTCGAACGAGACGGTGGTATGGGATACGCGCATGCGCATG
This sequence comes from Burkholderiales bacterium, assembly GCA_043775255.1. Lineage (GTDB taxonomy): Bacteria > Pseudomonadota > Gammaproteobacteria > Burkholderiales > JAEUOS01 > JAEUOS01. The sequence continues at coordinate 17,239 of JAYVST010000027.1, read as the reverse complement.
CGGTCGGGTGAGTACCGCTGGATGCGACGCCGCGGTCGTACCGTGCGCGACTCCAAGGGCACTCCGATCGTCACCGCCGGTACCTTGACTGACATCCATGAGGCCAAGATCGCGGAAATGGAGTTGAGGGAACTCAAGGCACGCTACCAGCGTGCACTGGACGGGTCCAAGGACGGCCTCTGGGAGATGGATGAAGTCACCGAAGTATTCGATTGTTCGGCACGATTCTGCGAAATTCTCGGCTGGAGTGCCGAGCAGCAGCCGCGCACGCGCGGCGCAATGCGCGCTTTGGTGCACCCGCAAGACCTGGGGCCTCATCTCGCTGCTGTGGAGGGAATGCGGACCACGACCATTGCCCGTAGCTGGGATGTTCGGCTGCGACGCGGAAACGGAGAATTCCAGTGGATGCGCTATCGCGGCATCGCCAGCCATGACATCGCCGGCAAGCTCACGCTGAGCTCAGGCACGGTATCGGACATTCACCGGGCCCGTCTTGCCGAGGATGAGTTGCTGCGGCATCGCGACGATCTGGCCGGGTTGGTGCGCGATCGCACTTTGCGTCTGGAGAGCGCTCACGCCGAAGCGGAAGCCTCGCGCGAGACAGCCGAGCGGGCAAACCTGGCGAAAAGCGAGTTTCTTGCCAACATGTCGCACGAGTTGCGCACGCCGATGCACGCCATCATCAGTTTTGCCAACTTCGGCGTTGACAAGGCGGCGCGCGCCGAGCGCGACAAGTTGCAGCACTATTTCGTCAACATCCAGCGCAGCGGATCGCGCCTGCTGTCGCTGCTCAACGATCTGCTCGATCTGTCCAAGGTGGAAGCAGGGCGGATGGAAATGGCGATGGCGCCGGTGAACGCGGCAGGCCTTCTGGGCGATGCCGTGGCCGAATCGGAGGCGTTCGCCCAGGCGCGCGGCGTGCGCCTACGCCTCGACGTCAACGCCGATGACCTGACGGCGCTTTGGGACGGACCGCGCATCCTGCAGGTCATCCGCAACCTGATCTCGAATGCCGTCAAGTTCAGTCTGGAGAACAGTTGCGTGGTTCTCTCGGCCCGACCGGTTCTCATGCCGGCCGGGCGCCGCGCCAGCGACCCTCGCGCGCCAGGAATCGAAATCCGCGTGCAGGATGCCGGCATCGGCATTCCCGAAGACGAGTTGGAGACGGTGTTCGACAAGTTCGTGCAGTCGTCGAAAACCAAGACCGGCGCCGGCGGCACCGGACTGGGACTGGCGATCTGCCGCGAAATCGTCGCTGGGCACCAGGGTCGTGTCTGGGCGGAGAATAAACCGCTGCCAGCCACTGGTGCGATTTTCGTGGTCATGTTGCCTGTGACCCCGGCGTCCCTGCCCCAACTGCCTGCGGGAAATGCAGGGGCCGATACGGCAAAGGCTGAAATCGTCCAATGAGCGCTGCGATGAACAAGTTGATCTCCCGACTGCGTGCATTGGCGCGTAGCCGGTCCGGCAATCCGGCGGCCGGGGGCCGAACCGGCGAGGGCATGCGCGTGTTCGAGGCTTTCCATGATCGCGCGCCGATGGGTTTGGCGCTTCTTGGTGCGGACGGTTCGATCATCCGCACCAATCCCGCGTTCCGCAAGATCACCGGCCATGACGATTCCGAATTGACGGGGATGTCGGAGTCGCGCTTGAATTCTCCGGAGTGCGCCGCCGCCGGCGCAGCGGCGTGGGACGCGCTCATGCGGACCGGTTCGATGGCGCCCTACGACAAGACCTACGTTACGCCGAGCGGGCTGCGCGTGGCGGTGTGCGTATCGGCCGTGGTCGCGGGGGATGCCGGCAACGGCATGGGCGAGTCGATCTGGTGGCTGGTCGAAGACATCACCGCACGCCGGCAGGCGTTCGACGCGCTCAAGGCCAGTGAAGCAGAGGCGCGCATGCTTTCGGTGGTGGCCAGCCATACCGGCCATATGGTGCTCATTGCAGATCCGCAAGGCCGCGTTGAATGGGTCAATCGCGCATTCGAGAGGGTCAGCGGCTACACCTTGGCCGAACTCCAGAACCGGGTGCCCGGCCATGTGCTGCACGGGCGTGATACCGACCCGGCCACCGTGGCCATCATGCGCGACGCGATCGCGGCGCGTCAGCCATTCGCAGTCGAGGTCCTCAACTACGCCAGGGACGGGCGCGCCTACGTCTGCCAGGTGGAATGCACGCCGGTGTTCGATCATCTGGGGCGCATGGAGCGATTTGTCGCGCTGCAGCGCGACGTCACTGCGGAGCGTGAACGCGACGCCGTGTTGAAGGCGAGCGAACTTCGCTTTCGCGATTTGACCGAACTTTCCTCCGACTGGTTCTGGGAGAGCGACAGCGAGCATCGCCTGACGCACATCGCCATGGGGGCGGGCGCGCCAAGACCGCCATTCGATCCGATCGGCATGCGGCGTTGGGACTTGCCGGGTATCGATGCGAACGCCGAATTCTGGTCCGCGCACCGGCGTACGCTCGAGGCGCGCCTGCCCTTCCGCGACTTCGAGTTCGTCCAGATGGTCGATGGCAAGCCGCTGTGGCGCCGCGTCAGCGGACGCCCACTGTTCGATCCGCAGGGCGCCTTCACCGGTTATCGGGGCGTAGGTCGCGACATTGGCGAGCAGGTCGCCGCGCGCCAGGCGCTGCGCGATTCCCAGGAGCGCTACGCGCGTGCGATAGAAGGCGCAAGCGACGCGATCTGGGAGCGCGATCTGCGCACCGGCGCCTTCTACGTCTCGCCACGACTAAGCGAGATGTTGCACGTGGACCATTCCTCGCGCCCGACCTCGCTTGCGGCGGTGTTCGATTCGGTGCATCCGGATGACCTCGCTGCGCATCGTCGACAGGTCGCGTTGATGCTTGCCGGACGCGAGACGCGTACCTGGGAATCGCGCTTTCGCACTGGCGACGGCGCCTTCCGCTGGTTGCGAGTTCGCGGGCGCACCGTGCGTGACGCGGCCGGCGTACCGATCCTGACCTCCGGTACCGCATCGGACATTCATGCGGCACGCCTGGCCGAAGAAGAATTGAAGCGGCATCGGGACAACCTTGCGCAACTGGTCGAAGAACGCACTGCGGGCCTCCTGGCGGCCAACGCGGAGGCGGAGCAGCAACGCGCGGTCGCCGAGGCCGAGCGCCGGCAGGCCGAGGCGGCGCGCCAGGCCGCAGTCGACGCCAACCAGGCCAAGAGCGAATTTCTCGCCAACATGTCGCATGAACTGCGCACGCCGATGCACGCGATCATCAGTTTTGCCAATTTCGGCGTCGAACGAATGGGCCGGGTGGACGGCGCGAAGCTGGTGCACTATTTCCAGAACATCCGCAAAAGCGGTTTGCGCCTTCTCGAGTTGCTCAACGCCCTGCTCGATCTGGCCAAGTTGGAAGCCGGCAAGATGGAGATGCACCGTAGCCGCACTGCGCTCAAAGGCGTGATCGAGGACGCGATGTGCGAGTTCGAAGCGCTTTCGCGCACCAAAGGCATCGACCTGCGACTCCAGGCGGATGGAGTGCCGGAGGCGGAGATCGACAGCATGCGACTCTTGCAGGTGCTGCGCAACCTGCTGTCGAACGCGATCAAGTTCACGCCAAGCGGTGGGGTGGTGCAAATCGAGTGTCTGGCGGCTGCGCAGCAGGCCGGCGCCGGCACTGCCGGTGCTGTCCTGATCCGGGTGTGCGACTCCGGCATCGGCATTCCGGAAACGGAACTCGAGGCCGTGTTCGACAAGTTCGTGCAGTCGTCGAAAACAAAGACAGGCGCCGGTGGAACCGGCCTGGGGTTAGCCATCTGTCGTGAAATCGTCGGCGCACACGGCGGTTCCATCACTGCCAGCAACAACGACGCAGGCCCCGGCGCCACTTTTGTGGTGCGCCTGCCGATTGCCGAAGCGGTCCGGGCCGCGCCGGCCGCAGCGGTGTCGGCGTGAACATCATTTCCGCGTCGCGAGAAACCGGTCCCGCAATGAAAGAGGATTCGATATGCGCGTAGCCACTGCAAGCCCTCCGACTGCGGCCGTCGAAAGCGCGCACATCCTGTTGGTCGACGATGAGCCGCTCAACCTCGAAATCCTGGCCCTGCACCTCGCCTGCCCGGCATACAGCACGACCTGCGCTGAAAACGGCCAGGCCGCCTGGGACATCTTAGATGCCGATCCGGAGGGTTTCGACGCGATTCTTCTCGACCGCATGATGCCGGTGATGAACGGCATGGAGTTGCTGGCCAAGCTGCGCGCGGACCCGCGCTTCGCCGCGCTGCCGGTGATCATGCAGACCGCCGCCGCCGGCAAGGAACAGGTCGCCGAAGGCCTGCGCCAGGGCGCCTACTACTACCTGACCAAGCCGTTCGAAAGCGACATTCTGCTGGCGATCGTCGAGGCGGCGCTGGAGCACCGGCGCAATCGCATATCTCTGGCCGACGACCGCCTGGACCCGCGCATGCTGGTGGAAGGCGAGTTCCGCTTCCGCACCCTGGGCGAAGCGCGCCGGCTCGCGTCCCTCCTGGCACGCGCCTGCCCGAATCCCGACCCGACCGTGCTTGGACTGACGGAATTGATGGTCAACGCGGTCGAGCATGGCAATCTGGGCATCACTTACCGTGAAAAGTCGAACCTGAACGAAAAGGGATCGTGGCGCATGGAGGTCGAACGCCGCATGGCTCTGCCCGAATATCGCGACAAGGCCGCCCGCGTGCGCATGTCCCGCGCAGCCGACGCCATTACCTTCACCGTGACCGACGAGGGGATGGGCTTCGACTGGCGCAACTACCTGGAAATGAGTCCGGAGCGTGCCTTCGACAGCCACGGCAGAGGCATTGCGATGTCGCGCATGCTCAGTTTCGCCGCGGTCGAATACAGCGGTTGCGGCAATACCGTTACGGCGATCGTCGCGGTTTGATGCGGGTTGCGGGCTTGCTTGCTTACTCGACTAAGCCGTGCTTGATCGCGTAGTGGGTGATCTCGGCGTTGTTCTTGAGCTGCATCTTTTCCAGCACGCGCGCGCGATACACCGACACCGTCTTGGGCGACAGGGCCAGTTCCTCGGCGATCTGCGACAACTGCTTGCCCGAGGCGATCAGACGCATGGTCTGGAATTCGCGGTCCGACAGCGATTCATGCGGCTCGCCTTCGGTGTCGGCCACCAGGTGGGTGGCGAGCATCTCCGCGACCTTGGGCGTGATGTATTTCTTGCCGCGGGCGACCGACAGGATGGCCTCGACCAGCCGTTCGGGCGCGCTGTCCTTGGTCAGATAGCCGGCGGCCCCCGCCTTGAGGGCGCGGATAGCGTACTGGTCTTCCGGATACATCGAGAGGATCAGCACATGCGCCTTGGGGTACTGCTCGCGCACGACCTTCAGGACGTCGATGCCGTTCTTGCCCGGCATGGAAATGTCGAGCAGCAGCACGTCGCAGGGTTCATCCTTGAGCAGCCGCATCAACGAACTGTATTCGGCGGCTTCGCCGCGGACCTCGATCTCGCGGCTCTCCGAAGCGATCTGTACCATGCCCTTGCGCACGATGGCGTGATCGTCAGCGATCAGGACACGAATCATTGAATGGTTTCCTGAGTGATCGTGTTGGTCACCGCGCCCGGGCGGCGGCGCGGAATCGAAAGCATGACGGTGGTACCGCCACCGGCGGGGCCGCTGATGTCGAGCCAGCCGCCGAGCGCGCGCACCCGTTCCATCATGCCGCGGATGCCGAACGAGGTCGGCTTGATCAGGTCGCCCGCGCGCAGGCCGCGCCCGTCGTCGCGCACTTCGAGAGTAACGCTGGTGGGGGTGGCGAACAGCTCGGTTTCGACTCGCGTGGCGCCGGCGTACTTGGAAACATTGGTGAGGGATTCCTGCAGCACCCGGAACAGGGCGGTCGATTGCTCGATGTCGAGCGCGAGTTCGTCCTCGTTGGTCTCGAAGGACACCTCGATGCCGTTGTGGGTCGCGAAGTCCTTGGCCTGCCATTCGAGCGCCGGGGCAATGCCGTAGTCGAGGATGCCGGGACGCAACGCCTGGACGATGCGGTTGGCCGCCTGCACGGCGCCGTCGCACAGTTGCGTCATGCCGGTCAATTTGGCGCGGACGGCCGGGTCGACGGCGTGGTGGCGCGCCAGCCAGGCGAGATCCGCCTTCATGCCGGCTAAGGTACTGCCGATGTCGTCGTGGATATCGCGTGCCACCGCGCGCCGTTCCTCTTCCTTGAGCGCCTCGATATGCGCGGTGAGCTCGCGCAGTTCTTCGCGCGAGCGGGTGAGTTCACGCTCGGTTTCCTTTTGCGCGGTGATGTCGGTGATGATGCCGTCGAACAGCCAGTTACCGCCATTGGCCTCGCGCGCGGTGGCCGAGAGCTGGATCCAGCGCTGGGTATTGTCCGCGCGGGCGATGCGCCATTGGCCTTCCAGGACCGTGCCGGCGGCGATCGAACGTTCGATCGTGTCGAACATGGCGTCACGCTCGGCATCCGCGAACAGGGTGACGAAGCGCGACGGATCGGCCAGGAATTCCGAGGGCGTGATGTTGAACAGGCTGGTCGCGCCTGCGCTCACGAAAGGCATGAGCAAGAGGCGCTGGGCCGGGCGCGCGAGCATCTGGAATACAACCCCCGGCAGGTTGGCGGAAATCGCGGCGAAGCGGGTCTCGGTTTCGCGTTGCGTCAATTCGGCCCGCTTTTGCTCGGTATTGTCGGTGACGAACACCACCGCTCCGGCGGCATCGTCTTCGGCCAGGCGTGCGGCGGCGAAGGTGAAATCACGCGCTTCACCGTCGTCGCGCAGCCAGGTTTCCTCGTGGTTCTGTACCGGTCTGGCGCGGATCGACCGGCGCAGGCGTTCGAGCACGGCCAAATTTGACGGGATGGCGATCGCTTGCGCGCCGCCCGCGGCGGCGTTGCGCGCGATGCCGAAAACCCGTTCGGCGGCGGCGTTGAAGAGCGTGATGCGCAGGTTCGCATCGAGGGTGAGAATGGCGATCGGCGAGGCGGTCAGGACGGTGCGCAGGTAGTCAAGCGAGGCGCGCAATTCGGTGGTGGCCGCGCGCCGCTGGCGCCGTTCGGTGGCGGCGGCCAGCGCATGTTCGATGGCCGGCGCCAGCCTCTTTAAGCTGTGCTTCATCAGATAGTCGTCGGCGCCGGCCTGCATGGCGGCTACGGCAGCGTCCTCGCCGATGGCTCCGGAGACGATCAGGAAGGGGGTGTCGGGTTCGATTTCGCGCAGCACCCGGAGCGCATCGGCGGACGAGAAGCGCGGCAGGTTATGGTCGGAGACGACCACATCCCAAGGCGCTTCGGCAAGCGCGTCACGCATGCCGGCCTCGTCTTCGACGCGCCGGGCCAGATGGGCCAGCCCGGAAGAACGCATGGCGAACTGCATGAGCTCGAAATCGATGTCGGAGTCCTCGACGCACAGGATGCGCATCGGCACGCGATCGGCGCTCGGCTCGGGCGCGACGCCGGACAGGCTCTTGAAGCGGTCGGTGATGCCCAGACGGTTGCTTTTCAAAACGACCCTCGCGAGCTTGTATCGGGGAACTTAAGGACGAAGAGGCGTGGGTTTTTTGGCATGTTTTTCGGACGGAAGCGAATCGGTATCCGGAACAATCATCAACGTGGTTCGTGGCGGCTACGTCGACCGCTTTGGGGACGACGGCGCAAAGCAGTCGCGCGAGGCAACAAGTTAGCGAGTCGTCCGCGCCGGGTGAGGATACACCGGACGCGGCTACTTTTCACGCAGGGTAGCGAACGCATGGAAAAAGCAAGCTGGATCGCAGGGTCGTTGGTTGCTACTGCTGCCGGACGCGCCCGGCATTCCGATCACCCAGCATATGCCGGCGGGCTTCACGAAAAGTTTCGCCGAGCGTCTCAACAAATCCTGCGATCTTGCCGTTAAGGAGGCAGAAGACGGTGAGCGGATATTGCCTGGGCACGCGTATCTGGCGCCCGGTAGCCAGCATTTGTCGTTGCGAAAGAGCGGAGCCAACTACGTGACCAGCCTGTCGGACGGACCGCCGGTGAACCGGCATCGACCATCGGTCGAAGTGCTGTTTTGCTCCGGCGCCGAAGTGGCGGGCTCCAACATCGTCGGCGTGATGCTCACCGGCATGGGCCGGGACGGCGCGCTGGCGATGCGCGAAATGCGCGATGCGGGTTCGTGGAACGTGGTGCAGGACGAAGCCAGTTGCGTGGTGTTCGGCATGCCGCGCGAGGCGATCGCATGCGGCGGCGCCAACGAGGTCGTGCCGCTCAAGGATATCGCGGCTCGCGTGGTCGCCCATTTGAATCGTCTGGGTCGGGCGAACCGGGTTTGACCGTTTGCAGTTTCGGCAGTCGTTATCAGGAGAGTCGTGATGAACGTAAGTGTCAATCAGGAAAACGGCTGTGCGCGTCTGGCTTTGAAAGGGCGCTTCGATTTCACCTGCCATCGTGGTTTCAAGCAAGCCTATGAGGACGCGTTCGCCGGCGGCGATACCAAAGAGGTGGTGGTCGATTTGCGCGAGGTGGAGTACCTCGACAGCTCGGCCCTGGGCATGCTGCTGCTGCTGCGCGACAAGGGCAAGTCGATGGGCAAGCCGGTCAGTCTGGCCAATTGCACCGGGACTGTGCGGGACGTTCTGCGCGTCGCCAATTTTGACAAGCTCTTCACCCTGCATTGATTTTTCGGTGTTCGTCCGCTCGATGACAGCGTTGCGCCTGCGGCGCACCGGTGACGTGTTCGGCAAGATTTGATAGCGACATCGAGGCAGGGGGGAGAATGATCGAAAGCGGTCGCAGCGCCGTAAGCCTGAAGGCGTTGGTGGTCGAGGACAGCCCGGCGCAGGCGCAGTTTCTCTGCGCCGTCCTGAGGAGCCTGGGCCACGTGGCGCTGCATGCCGCAGACGGCTTCGCCGCGCTGGACATGTATGACCGCGAGCGGCCCGACCTGGTCCTGCTCGACTATTCCATGCCCGGCATGGACGGGCGCGAGACCGCGCTACGCCTGCGCGCGCTCGATCCGGTGCGCTGGGTGCCGATCTGGTTCGTCACCGGCAGCGAGGACACCGGCGAGATCGCCGACGCGATTGCCGCCGGCGCCGACGCCTACATTCCCAAGCCGGTCAATGTCGGCATCCTGAAGGCGCATCTTGCCAATGCGGCGCGCTATACGGCGATCCAGCGCCAGATGCGCGACCAGAACGCCGAATTGAAAAACTATTTTCAGGCAACCGAAGAAGAGAACCGCGCCGCGCGCGCGATCATGCAGCGCCTGTTGCCGATGCAGACCGAGCATGGCGGCGTGCTGCGAACCTGGAATTCGCCGGCGTTCAAGTTCAGCGGCGATATCGTCATGGCGGAGCGCTCGCCCGACGGCTCGCTCAAGGTTCTGCTGGCCGACGGTGTCGGCCACGGCCTGACCGCGGCGCTCAACGTCTTGCCTCTAGGACGGGCCTTTCAGTCGATGGCGCAAAAAGGGTTCGGCCTGCAGGCTTTGGTGACGGAGCTCAACCATACCATCCGGCGCGACCTGCCTTCGCATCGCTTCGTTGCCGCCACCCTCATCAATGTGGATTCGGTCGAGGATCGCATCGAGGTCTGGAATGGCGGCAACCCGCCGGTGCTGATGTTCGACGGTAGCGGCCGCCTAGTGCAGCGCTGGGACAGCAAGCACTTGCCTCTGGGCATCCTGCCTTCCGACGAGATCGATCCGCACCCGGATTTCGAGCCGTTTCGAGATGACGTGCAGGTGGTGGCCTGCTCGGATGGGCTGATCGAGGCGGCGGCTGCCGACGGCCGGCCATTCAACGAGGCAGGTTTGGCCGGCGCCATGGTCGCAGCCACGCCTGCGGAACGCTTCGAGGCGCTCAAGATCGCGGTGGTCGACCACCTGGCCGGCGAGAGCGCCGCCGACGACATCACTTTCGCCATCGTCGATTGCAAGGCGGAGGCGCGCCGGCGCGCGCGCCGCGCAGTCGCCGCGACGGTGACGCAGAAGACCCTGATCCTGCAACCCCATGCGGCCGCCGGCGATTGGGAGATGCGCCTGCGCATCGGCGCCGACCGCTTGAGACGGGTCGAGGTGATTCCGATTCTGCAGGAATTCATGGCGCGCTTCGACCCGGTGGGCGCGCTCGACGAGCCCACCTTCGTGGTGTTGTCCGAGCTATTCAACAACGCGCTTGAACACGGCTTGCTGGAGCTCGATTCACGTCTGAAAAAGGAGGAAAACGGGCTCGCCGCCTATGCGCGCGAGCGCGAACGCAGGTTGGCCGCGTTGGTCGACGGAGTGATCTTCGTCGATTTGGCGCGCGTCGAGACGCCCCTGGGAGCCAAGCTCCGGGTGCGTGTGAAGGATTCAGGCAAGGGTTTCGATTCGCATGCCTGGCAGGTCGATGCCGACGCCCTGTTTCGCCGAACCGACCGCGGTATCTGCCTCGTGGAGCGCTTGTGCGAAAAGGTGGAGTACCGCGACGGCGGCACGGAAATCGAAGTCACGCGGGCGCTGCCAGCGATGACGGCATTGCAATAGCCTGCGCGCGCGGCCCAAGATCGGGAGTCCGCCCGCCGTTGTTCGTTAGCAGTTGTTCATCAGCGGTGACCGCAGCCCCGCCAAATTGGTATACTACGCAGTGAAATTCCATTGCGCGCCGGCGGCGCCTCTGCGGAAACACTGCGGAGCGCCCCCAAGAATTCCGAGCCGGACCCAGATCCCGGCGCGCGGCCAACGTTCCTAAAAGCGTTTGATCCCAGCCTGAATGCATGCCGGGGCCCGGTTTCGGCGCCCTTGCGATGATTGCGTGAACACATCCGAAGCCAAGGCAATCCTGGAGGCGGCACTCCTCACGTCGTCGGCGCCGCTGTCGCTGACAGAACTGCGGCGCCTGTTCGACGATCAGGTTGGCGCTGATACCGTGCGGGCACTGCTTGAGGAAATGCGCGCCGACTGGACCGGACGCAGCGTGCAACTGGTGGCGCTGGCGACCGGTTGGCGCTTCCTCAGCAGGCCCGAGTTCGGCCAGTATCTGGCGCGGCTCAACCCGGACCGCACGCCGCGCTATTCGCGCGCCGTGCTTGAAACCCTGGCGATCATCGCCTACCGGCAGCCGGTCACGCGCGGCGACATCGAGGAAATTCGCGGTGTGGCCGTATCGGCGCAGATCATCAAGTCGCTCGAGGATCGCGGATGGATCGACACTGTCGGACACCGCGATGCACCCGGCAAGCCGGCGCTCTTTGGCACCACGCGCGCGTTCTTGGACGACCTCGGTCTGGTTTCGCTGGAGCAGTTGCCGCCCATGGAGGAAATCGAAAAAGTGATGGACCTGGCCGATGCAGCCTGACCCGCAAGATCCCGGCGCGAACGACGGTGTCGCGTCGCCCCCGCCACACCCCGTCGCCGGCAGCGGCGCATTGGCTCAGGACGCCGGTGCCGGCGTGGCGCCGACACAGGCGCCTGCGGGAACGCCCCCTGCGAACCCCGAGAAGCGCCGCCGCCGCAACCGACGGCGCGGCAAGGGCGGCGCCAAGGGTGGAGCCAAGGGCGGAGCGGCCGCAGCGGGAATGGTTGCCGGCGACGTCGCTGCGGCTGCTGCCGACGGCGCGGGAGCGGCGGGTAGCAGGGGCGAGGAGACGGCGGCAGCGCTCCCGATCGCGCCGCGCGGCAAGAAGGGGCCCTCAGGTGAAAAGCGCGGCGGGCCACCGCAGAAACGCAGTCCGCAAGCCGGCAAACGGGCGGTACCCGGCGACAAGGCGGGAGGCACGGGTGGCGGCGAGGATCACAAGCTGCAAAAGCTGCTGGCCGAGGCCGGGCTGGGTTCGCGCCGCGACATGGAAGAGGCGATCGTTGCCGGCCGCGTGAGCGTCAATGGCAAGACGGCAACACTGGGCCAACGCATCACGCGCCGCGATGTGGTGCGCTTCGACGCCAAGCCGATCCACCTCAAGAGCGGTCGCGAGGCGCCGGAGGTCCTGATCTATCACAAGCCCACCGGTGAGATTGTCAGTCACGACGATCCCGAAGGCCGTCCCGCAGTGTTCGACAAGCTGCCGCCGCCCAAGGCGGGACGCTGGGTCGCCGTCGGCAGGCTCGACTTCAATACCGAGGGGCTGCTTATCCTGACAAATTCGGGCGATCTGGCCAACCGTCTGATGCACCCGCGCTATGAAGTCGAACGTGAATATTCCGTACGTGTGGTTGGCGAACTGACCGACGAGCAAATCGACCAGTTGCTCGACGGCGTCGAACTTGAGGACGGTCCTGCCCGTTTCATGAAGCTCGACGAAGGCGAATTCAGCGATGAGGGCCCGGGAGTAAACCGCTGGTACCGCGTGATGATTCGCGAAGGACGCAATCGCGAAGTACGGCGCATGTTCGAGAAGGTCGGCGTGATGGTGAGCCGGTTGATCCGGACCCGATTCGGACCGATCGCGCTGCCGCGCGGCTTGCCGCGCGGCCAGTCCCGTCCGCTCACCGCGCAGGAGGTCAAAGATCTGCTCAAGGATTCGCCGACAGCGGCGCCCGCCGCGCGCGAAGTTGTCGATGCGGAGCCGGTGAACGGCAACGTGATGCCCGATGTGTCGAGCGGGCGGCGCAATCCCGGCGGCAAGGCGGCAGGCAAGGCCGCAGGCAATGCGGCCGGCAAACGTGGCAAGGCGCGCGCAAAGGCGGCCAGCGAGGTTGGTGTGCGCGGTGCGGGGCGCGCGGCCGCGGGCCGGCAACCGAATTCGAACCGGCCCGCGCGCGGACCGGGAGCCAAGCGCGCGCCCGGCGGCAAGGGCGGCCCGGCCAAACGCGCCGGCAAGCGTTCCGCAATCGACCGCGGCTCACTGACCCTTGACGGACGGCGCGCGGCGCGGCCGCGGCGGCGCGACGATGACGACTACGCACCGCTACTGCCGCCTATGCCGATCATCACGCATCGCCGCTCCAAGCTCAAGATCATGCCGCCCGAGGGTTCAGGCGACGGTTGAATCGGCAGGGTCGAATTGCCGTACAAGGCAGTACAAGGCTCGCATTTTCATGCGAAGTCTGCTATCATTCCAAGGCTTGGGTACCCCGATATGGCCGCTGGCGGTCAACGGGTGGGTCTCCCGGAAAAGAAGGTCGGCGCGGCCGGCAAATCTTTTAAATGGGCGGTTCGCCCATTTTTTGTTTGTGCCGCCGGATGCGGGGCGAAAAGCTTATGGAAGTGACGGCGCTCATCGCGGCCACGGTGGAAGGGCTGGGATATGAACTCGTCGAGGTGGAGCGATCCGCGCGCGGCCGCTTGTTGCGCGTTTTCATCGACCGTGCCGCGCCGGTCGCGCGGGAAAAGAAGCGCGCTTCCGGCGCCATGATCACCGTCGAGGATTGCGAAAAAGTGAGCCGGCAGCTTACCTACGCCATGACGGTGGAAGAGTTCGATTACGACAGGCTGGAGGTTTCTTCGCCGGGGCTGGACCGGCCGCTCAACAAGGCGGCCGATTTCGGTCGTTTCGAAGGGCTGGAAATCAATGTGAAACTGCGCGCCCCGCTGGGGGGTGTGCACGGGGTGCGCAAGACTTTTACCGGAATCGCGCGCTTCCCGGCTGGCAAGCCTGCGCTGGAAGTCGACGGGCAGATCATCGAGCTGGACTTGGCCCGCGTCGAGCGGGCGCGCCTGGTTCCGGTCATTGAGTTTTAAGGGGAAGAGTTCGAATGAGCAAGGAAATTCTGATGCTGGCCGATGCGCTGGCGCGTGAAAAGAACGTCACCAAGGAGGTGGTGTTCGGCGCCCTCGAGCAGGCCATCGCCTCGGCGACGAAAAAGCGCTTCAAGGGCGAGGCCGACGTGCGCGTCGCGATCGACCGCGAGACCGGCGAGCACGAGGCGTTCCGGCGCTGGCAGGTGGTCTACGAGCCGGATCTGGAGAGCGAAGACAACCAGATCGGGGTTACCGACGCCCGCGATGACGACCCCGAAGTGCAGATCGGCGACTACATCGAGGAGGAACTCGAGCCGATCGAATTCGGGCGCATCGGCGCGCAGGCGGCCAAGCAGACCATCCTGCAGAAGATCCGCGACGCCGAGCGCGACCAGATTCTGAACGACTTCCTCGAGCGCAACGAGAAGCTCATCAACGGCACCGTCAAGCGGGTCGAGAACCATCGTGTGCTCATCGAGTCCGGGCGGGTCGAGGCGGCGCTGCCGCGCGACCAGATGATTCCGAAGGAGATGTTCCGCGTCGGCGACCGCATCCGTGCCTACATCCACAAGATCGACCGCACCCAGCGCGGGCCGGCAGTGATCGTCTCGCGTACCGCGCCGGAGTTCATCAAGGCGCTGTTCGAATTAGAGGTGCCGGAGATCGAGGAAGGGCTGCTCGAGATAAAGTCGGCCGCGCGCGACCCCGGGGTGCGCGCCAAGATCGCGGTGTTCACCACCGATCGCCGCATCGACCCGATCGGCACCTGTGTAGGCATGCGCGGTTCGCGGGTCCAGGCGGTCACCAACGAACTGGCCGGCGAGCGTGTCGACATCATCATCTGGTCAGCCGACCCGGCACAGTTCGTGATCGGCGCGCTGGCGCCGGCGGCAGTTTCCTCGATCGTGGTGGACGAGGAAAAGCACAGCATGGACGTGGTGGTCGACGAAGAGAACCTCGCCATCGCGATCGGTCGCGGCGGCCAGAACGTGCGCCTGGCTTCCGAACTCACCGGCTGGGAGATCAACCTCATGACCGTCGAGGAGTCGCGCAAGAAGCAGGAGGTCGAAACCGTCTCCATCCGCGCGCTGTTCATGGCACGGCTCGATGTCGACGAGGAGGTGGCCGACATTCTCATCGCCGAAGGGTTCTCGACCTTAGAGGAGGTGGCGTATGTGCCGATCAGCGAAATGCTTGAGATCGAATCCTTCGACGAGGACACCGTCAACGAACTGCGCACGCGCGCCCGCAATGCGCTGCTTACCGAGGCGATCGCCTCCGAAGAGTCGTTGGGCGATGTGAACGAGGATTTGCTCGCTCTTGAAGGCATGACGCGGGAGCTGGCCGCCAAGCTCGCCAAGGGCGGCGTCAAGTCGCGCGAAGAACTGGCTGAGTTGGCCGTCGATGAACTCACCGAAATCGAACCGATGGACCAGGCTGTGGCGCGCGCGCTCATCATGAAGGCGCGTGAGCACTGGTTCGCCGAGGAGCAGAAGTAGCGGTCGCCCGCGAGTCCCCCGACACACGGCGATCTTGCCGCACCGAAATCGCACCCGCACTGGAAAGACAGCAATGGCTACAACCACCGTCGCCCAACTGGCCGAAGAACTCAAGCTGCCCATCGAGACGTTCCTTGAGCAGCTGAAATCGGCCGGCGTCGAGAAATCCGTCGCGGCCGACAACCTCACCGAGGGCGACAAATCGCGCCTGCTCGACTATCTGCGCAAGAGTCACGGCGTCGGCGCGCAGGAGAAAAAGAAGATCACCCTCACGCGCAAGCAGACCTCCGAAATCAAGCAGTCCGATTCGTCGGGCAAGGCGCGCACCATCCAGGTGGAGGTGCGCAAAAAGCGCGTGCTGGTCCAGCGCGACCCGGCTGCGGAGGCGCAGGCTGCGGAAGCCGAAGCGTCTGCCCTGGCAGAAGCTGCGGCCCAGGCTGCGGCGGCCCAGGCGGAGGCGGCCGCGATTGCGCAAGCGGCGGCGGTGCAAGCTGCCGAAGCCGCAGCCCAGGCGGAAGCGCTGGCGCAGGCCCAGGCAGCCATGGAGGCGGCCGCGTCGCCGCAGATCGAGGTGGTCTCGCCGGCCGCCGCGCAACTGGCTGCGCAAGCGAAATCAGGATCGGCGCCGGCTGCAACGGAAGCCGCGACGAAAAACACGCCTGCGTCCGATAGTGCCGCACCGTCCGAGCGTGCACCGCAGGCGTCGGTGATCGATGAACGCCAGCGTCGCATCCGCGAGGAGGAGTCGCAGCGCTACCAGCGCTTGCGCGAGATGCAGGCTGCGGACATCATGGCCAAGAGGGAACGCGAGCGACTGGCGGCCGAGCGCCTGGCGACCGAAAAGATCGCTGCCGCCAAGGCGGCCGCCGAAGCCGCTGCGAAGAGCACACTTTCGGCCGGTACCCTGCACAAACCGGCGGCCAAGCCGGGCGACGAGAAGAAGTCTCCCAAGAAGCCGGCGAAAACCGCCGTTCTTGGCGCGGTTGCATGGCAGGGCGACGACGCGGCGAAGAAGCGTGCCATCAAGACCCGCGGCGACGTGGGTGGCGCCTCTGGATGGCGCGGCCCCAAGCAACGGCATGGGCGTGGCAGTCATGCGCATGATGGCGAAGCGACATTCGTGGCGCCGTCCGAGCCGACGGTGCGCGAAGTGCATGTGCCTGAAACCATCACTGTAGGCGAGCTTGCGCACAAGATGGCCGTCAAGGCGGCTGAGGTGATCAAGACCCTGATGAAGATGGGCCAGATGGTCACCATCAACCAGGTGCTCGACCAGGAAACGGCGATGATTCTGGTCGAGGAAATGGGACACCAGGCGATTGCCTCGAAACTCGACGATCCCGAGGCATTCCTGGTCGAAACCGAGGTTCATCAGGATGCGGTTCCCGAGCCGCGCGCTCCGGTGGTCACCGTCATGGGCCACGTCGATCACGGCAAGACCTCATTGCTCGATTACATCCGCACCACGCGGGTTGCGGCGGGCGAGGCCGGCGGCATCACCCAGCATATCGGCGCCTATCACGTCAAGACCACCAAGGGCATGATCACTTTCCTCGACACCCCGGGTCACGAGGCGTTCACAGCCATGCGCGCGCGCGGCGCCGAGGCAACCGACATCGTGATTCTGGTGGTCGCCGCGGACGACGGTGTCATGCCGCAGACCAAGGAGGCGATCGCGCATGCCAAAGCCGCCCGCGTGCCGATCGTGGTGGCGATCAACAAGATCGACAAGCCCGAAGCCAATCCCGAACGGGTCACGCAGGAATTGGTGGCCGAAAGCGTGATTCCGGAAGCCTACGGCGGCGATGCCCAGTTCGTTGAAGTGTCGGCGCGCACCGGAAAAGGGATCGATGCGCTGCTCGACGCCATTCTGTTGCAGGCCGAAGTGCTCGAACTGACCGCCGTGCGCGATGCGCCTGCCAAGGGATTGGTGATCGAATCGAGGCTGGATCGCGGCAAGGGGACGGTGGCCACGATACTGGTCCAGTCCGGCACTCTCAAGCGCGGCGACATGGTGCTGGCCGGCTCGTCCTACGGCAAGGTGCGTGCGATGCTCGACGAAAATGGCAAGACCGTGAACGAAGCCGGACCTTCGATTCCGGTCGAAATCCAGGGCCTGTCCGATGTGCCG
>JAYVST010000026.1:0-14659 GCA_043775255.1 Burkholderiales bacterium | reverse complement strand
ACAAGCTTGCCTCAAAAAAAGACCCAGAAAGGCCCAAAATCATCACAAAAACAAACACATGAAACCCCGTCCGTGACTACGCAAGCAGCGGAACTTCAGGCTAGTCGCCTGTCGGGCCGCGCGCTGCATTGATTGCGGCATGAGCCGCATTGACTCCACTGCGGACGGCGGATTCGAGCGTGGCGGGATAACCGTCTACCGCATGGTCCCCCGCGAGCAAGATACCGACGATGGGCGAATGCACGCCAGGACGCTTGCGGCCCGGTGAACAGCGAAACGTGGCGCGCTTCTCGGTAATGACCCGGTGCCAGACAGGGGATGGAAGATCCGGCACAAGGGCGCGCATTTCGCGGTCAATCGACAACGCGAGCTGATCCGCCTTGATGCCGTGCAAGTGCGCTGCGGCACTGATCACCACCGCCAGCAACCCGCGGCTGCCGCCCAGCGCGCCGCGGTCGAAAGCCCATTGGCCGATCGGCCCAGGCAATCCGATCATCGGCCGTTGCAGCCCAATGTGATCCGGATACTGCAGGTAGCAAGTGGCGATTGGTTCATAGTCAAATCCATCCAACATGCCGCAAAAGTCGTCATCATCGCCGATGCCTTGAATGATTCGGCGTGTGCGGTTCGGTGGAAGGGCGCAGATGACCTGCTCATACTCATGTTCCCCCGCCGAAGTGACGAGCCGAACGCCGCAGGTTGTCAGACCAAGTCCGAGTACTGGCGTCCCGAAATGCAGGGTCGCCATGCGCGTTTTGAGGTAAGCGCAGGCGAGGTCTGGAAAGAGCGCGTCAAGGTGAGTTTTTGGAATCAACAGGTCGCTGTCACTGCGCTTCCCCATGAAAGCATCGGCGAGTACCGTGGCGAATACCTGTGCGGATGCTTGCGCGGGGTCGGTATTGAGCGCGGCCACGCAAAGCGGTTCCCAAAGGAAGCGCCTGACCCGCTCGGATTGCCGGTGTTTGCCAAGCAAAGCCTTCACAGTAAGGTCGGGGCATACATTGAATCCTTGACGTACCAGCGCAACCATGAAGCGGACGGCAGACAGTTTCTCGCCCGCCGCGAGCCCGGAGGCGAGCAACAGACCGCCAAGCAGGTGCAGAGGGGCCGGCAGCCAGCGGACTGCGCGCAGCGCAAACAGGCCCGGATAGGCCAGTTCCAGGGGAATTCGCTCCAATAGCCGGGATTCATCACCCCCGGTTAGGCGGATCAGGCGCAGTGTCTCGCGATACGCACCCAGGAGAATATGTTGGCCGTTGTCAATTTTACGGCCGTCAATGACGACGCTGCGCGCCCGTCCGCCCGCATGCCGGGCCGCATCGAACAGGTCGACCTGCCAGCCCGCAGCAGCCAATTCAACCGCGGCCGCCAGGCCGGCCCACCCAGCCCCGACGACTGCGATTCGATTCACCCGAATGTCCAGGTCTTCCATGCAAGCCAGAGTTTGCGAATCGGCGTCAGGCTGACGCGCTGGTGCAGAACTTGGAAGTCGTCGCGCCGGATCTCGTCAAGCAAGGCGCGGTAAATCGCAGCCATGATCAGCCCTGGTCTTTGCGCACGCCGGTCAACCTGAGGAAGCGCCGCAAAAGCGGCGCAATAGTACGATTCAGCGCGCTCGTACTGGAACGCCATCAGGCGCGAAAAGTTCTCGCTGTAGCGGGCATTCAGAATGTCCGCCACCGGCACATTGAAGCGCTGCAACTCGTCGATCGGCAGGTAGACCCTGCCGCGCCTGGCGTCTTCTCCAACGTCGCGAATGATGTTCGTCAACTGGAACGCCAACCCGAGCTTGGCGGCATAGTCAAGTGTCGCATCCTCTGTGCGGCCGAAGATGTCTGCAGCGCACAGGCCGACAACACCCGCTACCAGGTGGCAATAACGCTGCAGGCTCTGGAAATCGAGATAGCGGGTCTGCATCAGGTCCATTTCCATGCCTTCGAGAATTTCCTCAAGACGGGTCTGGTTCAGGCAGTAGGGCAGCACACATGGTTCAATCGCACGCGTGACCGGATGCTGCGGATTGCCGCGATACATCTGCTCAATTTCATTGCGCCACCAGGCGAGCTTTACGCGGGCCAGGTTCTGGTCTTCGATTTCGTCAACGACATCGTCGATCTCGCGACAATATGCGTAGAGGGCGGTGATCGCGCGGCGTCGTTGCGGCGGCAGGAACAGAAAGCTGTAGTAGAAGGACGATCCACTCGCTGCCGCCTTCTGCTGGCAATACTCTTCAGGCGTCATCGGAATTGCCGAGCTTCACCGAAGTGGCGGCTGTGTGGTTGTGCAACATCGAATTATTGTACCGGCCTGCCCAACCTTGCCGTTGCAGCACGCACGGCAATAACCAGCCAGTCAGGTTTTCCGAGCACCGGGCGCCGCTTGAATACGTCGTATTGCACGGCTTCAGTCTTCTCGATGATGCGCAGCCCGCCCTGGACTACCAGCGCAAGCTCCCATCCAACCCGCCCCTGCAGAGTCCGCGCCAGTGGCGCGCCTTGTAGCATCAGCGCACGGGCACGGTCGAGCTCGAATTTCATCGCTGCCCGGAACCGGTCGTCCCAAGCATCCAGCACATCTTCGCCCGGTCCGAAACCATGCTTGCGCAACGTCTCCTGTGGCATGTAGACCCGACCTTTTTCCAGGTCGATGGCGACGTCCTGCCAGAAGTTGATCAGTTGCAAGGATGTGCAGATCGAGTCCGAGCGCTTCAGCGAGACCTCATCACGGACCTTGTACAAATCAAGGAGCAAGCGGCCAACCGGATTGGCGGAACGACGGCAATAATCTGCCAACTCCGCAAAGTCCGCGTAGCGCTTTTGCCCCACGTCCTGACAAAATGCATCGAGAAGGTCCTCGAACAATTGCAGCGGCAACTCCCATTCGCGGATTGTATGACCCAACGTCGCAAACAACTCCGGCTCCGGATCAGGTTCAGGCGGACGGCCGCCGGCCACGCGCCGCAGTTGCGCCCGATACGATGCCAGGCCGGCCAACCGGGCCGCGTCACTGATCTGTCCCTCGTCGGCGATATCGTCCGCGCCGCGGGCGAACCGATAGATCACCTGGATTGGCGCACGCAGACGTCGCGGGACCAATACGGAGGCGACCGGGAAATTTTCGTAGTGGTCCAAATTGAACACGTGTCAGACAAGTGAAAAAAAGCGGCGCCCGGTCCGGGCGCCGCGTATGCGAAAGTTACGCCCGTGAATCAGGTTTTTTGTTTCGACGACTGGCTTTTGTTGTCTGCTGCTTTGGCGCCTGTGCATGCAAGCGCCGAAGGTGTGGAACCAAGTATCAACAAAGCGACCACGGCCACGATTAATCTACGCACGGATCACCTCATTTCAAGCGTTGCTGGACCATCAATGTAGCCCGGATGAGGCGCCAACTCAAGTCGTATTGAGGGCGGGACGGCGACATTGCGGAAGCCACAAGTCACCCGTGCCGGACCATGGTCAAAAATGCATTTCACGCCGGGGCGACCCAATGCGTGGCGAGCGCGCTTCGGTCGGCGGCGGGCCGAAATCGCGAGTCTCCGGCCAGGTGCTCGCAAGCGGAAGGCCGATTTCGGCGCGTAGCGCACGCCAAAGCATGCGACTGTCGGGAACCTGACCTGCCTGACCGAAAAACGCGTGGCGAAGCAGGGCGCCGATGGCTCTGAGTTCGGGACGATTCGATGCAAGCACAATTCCAATCTCCTGGTCGGCGTAGCCGGTGTTCATTGCAATGTACTGGACATCTATCGTGCGTATGGTCTCGGACCGCAGTTTCGGTGGGAGCTGTGCCAAAAGATGCATGGTGTCGCTGGATAGAGCCATGATGGGCGCTCCTGAAGCAACTTGATGGGCAACAGGGAGGTGATGACTCGCCACTACTGGCGCAAACTTTGAATAAGCGGCTTTCTTGGAGCCAGTTTTCGATCCGGGCGGGAAATGCAGTCTGGAGACGGCGAAACGGGCTGCGAATTGGAGTAAAATTCTGGACTTGCGACATGAGACGAATGCAGCTTCATCGCGACGCAGCCGGGCCGTCAGCGGCAGCGTGTATTCGATTCCCGCGAAGGTGGCGGAACTGGTAGACGCACTGGATTTAGGTTCCAGCGCCGCAAGGCGTGCGGGTTCGAGTCCCGCCTTTCGCACCATCCCCGATTTTCTTATTACAGACATTTCATCATGGCAGTGACCGTCGAAACCGTCAGCGTACTTGAGCGCCGCATCAATTTGTCCATTCCAGCAGTCCAGATCGAGAAGGAGGTCGCCAGTCGCCTGCAGCGCATGACTCGAACGGTCCGCATGCAGGGCTTTCGCCCCGGCAAGGTTCCGATGCGCATAGTCGCGACGACTTACGGACCGCAGGTACGTTCGGAAGTCATCGGTGACGCGATCCAGAAAAACTTCAGCGAGGCGATAGTCGAGCAGAAGCTGCGCGTTGCCGGGTATCCGAACATCCAACCTAAAGCTGCCAGCGACGGGGCGGCCAACGACGCGGCTTTCGAGTTTGTCGCCACATTCGAGGTCTATCCTGAATTTGCGATTGGCGAGTTGTCCGCCCTGGCCATCGAGAAGCCTGCGACGGAGGTAGGCGATGCAGACCTCGATAAAACCGTCGAAACCCTGCGCAGACAGCGCGTCCGGTTTGAACCGGTCGAGCGGGCAAGCGCCAAAGGCGACCGCGTGACG
Source organism: Burkholderiales bacterium (assembly GCA_043775255.1). Lineage (GTDB taxonomy): Bacteria > Pseudomonadota > Gammaproteobacteria > Burkholderiales > JAEUOS01 > JAEUOS01. The sequence continues at coordinate 9,980 of JAYVST010000026.1, read as the reverse complement.
ATCGACTTTTCAGGCACGATTGGCGGCGTTGCTTTCGACGGCGGCACGTCGACTGATTTTGCGTTTGAACTCGGGGCAGGTCAAATGCTGCCGGAATTCGATGCTGCCGCCGCTGGCATGGTTGCGGGCAGCCAAAAAACGTTCGACCTGCTGTTCCCTTCCGACTATCAGGGCAAGGAAGTCGCCGGAAAAATTGCGCAGTTCGTCATCACGATCAAGAAGGTCGAAGCTGGTATACAGCCGGAAGTCGACGCCGAGTTTGCCAAGTCGCTCGGCGTTGCCGACGGCGACGTTACAAAAATGAAGTCCGATATTCGTGCAAACCTCGAACGTGAGGTCAAGAAACGTCTGCAGGCACGGGTCAAGAACGGCGTGATGCAGGCACTCTATGAAAACGTCAAGCTGGAGGCGCCAAGAGCCCTGGTCGCGATGGACGTCGAGCGGCTGATCGAACAGGCGCGTTCGGACCTCGCCCAGCGCGGCGTCAAGCAGGACGTGCCGTTGCCGCCCGCAATGTTCCAGGAGCAAGCCAAGCGGCGCGTGTCCCTCGGGCTCATTCTCAATGAGCTGGTAAAGGGCAGTGAACTTGCGGCCAAGCCGGAACAGGTCCGCGCGGTGATTGACGAGTTCGCGCAAAGTTACGAGGATCCGTCGGAAGTCGTTCGCTGGTACTACAGCGACAAAAAGCGTTTGTCCGATGTCGAGGCGCTGGCGCTGGAGGAAAACGTCGTGAATTTCGTTCTCGCACGTTGCAAGGTCATTGACAAGGCTGTTCCTTTCGATGAACTGATGGGACGCAACTGAACCAGCCACCGGATCAACCAGGAACCGAGACAGCAATGAGAACAGATATCGACTACCAGCGTTTCAAGCAGTACGTACACGACACCGGCGCAGGCGACGTCCGCGCACTTGGCATGATCCCGATGGTGATCGAGCAGAGTGGCCGTGGTGAACGTGCCTACGACATTTACTCCCGCTTGCTCAAGGAGCGCGTGGTGTTCCTGGTCGGTCCGGTGGAAGACATGGGTGCCAATCTGATCGTGGCGCAGCTACTGTTCCTCGAGTCCGAAAATCCCGAAAAGGACATCTCGCTCTACATCAATTCGCCGGGCGGCTCCGTCACAGCCGGCTTGGCAATCTACGACACGATGCAGTTCGTCAAGCCGGAGGTATCGACCTTGTGCATCGGACAGGCTGCCAGCATGGGCGCGTTCCTGCTGGCCGCTGGCGCCAATGGCAAGCGGTTTTGTCTGCCCAACTCGCGCGTGATGATTCACCAGCCCTCGGCCGGTTTCCAGGGCCAGGCCTCGGATATCGAGATTCATGCCAAGGAAGTCATGGGGCTCAAGAAGAAACTCAACGAGTTGATGTCACAGCACACCGGACAACCGGTCGAGCGTATCGAAAAAGACACTGATCGCGACAACTTTCTTTCCGCCGACGATGCCAAGGCTTACGGCATTATCGACAAGATCCTCGGCAAGCGCGGCCAAACGCAGGCGTGACGGATTTGCACGCAGGGCGTTGCTTTTTGGGCGATGCACTTGCGCTCTCGGGGCCGGATGGCCTAAGCTTCGGAATAACTTCCCGGTAGATACGAGCCAGATGTCTGACAAGAAAGCCAGCGGCGAAAAGCTGCTTTACTGCTCGTTTTGCGGCAAGAGCCAGCATGAGGTCAGAAAGCTCATCGCAGGGCCCTCAGTGTTCATTTGCGATGAATGCATCGAGCTTTGCAATGACATCATCCGCGACGAAACGAGCACAACCGATCCGGCCAAGCCTGCCAGGTCCGACCTTCCCACGCCTCAGGAAATCTGCGCGATTCTCGATTCTTACGTGATCGGCCAGGAAACGGCAAAAAAGATCCTTGCCGTCGCCGTCTACAACCATTACAAGCGCCTCAAGCATATCGGCAAGGGCGACGAGGTCGAGCTTGCCAAAAGCAATATCCTCATGGTAGGCCCCACCGGATCGGGGAAGACGCTGCTCGCGCAAACGCTCGCGCGGCTGCTTAACGTACCGTTCGTGATTGCAGACGCGACCACGCTGACCGAAGCAGGATATGTTGGCGAGGATGTGGAAAACATCATCCAGAAGCTCTTGCAGAATTGCAACTACGAGATTGAAAAAGCCCAAAAGGGCATTGTCTACATCGACGAAATCGACAAGATTTCACGCAAATCCGACAATCCATCGATAACCCGCGACGTTTCCGGCGAAGGTGTCCAGCAGGCATTGCTGAAACTCGTCGAGGGTACCATCGCTTCGGTGCCGCCCCAGGGTGGCCGCAAGCATCCGAACCAGGATTTCGTGCAGGTTGACACCACCAATATCCTGTTCATCTGTGGCGGAGCTTTTGATGGCCTGGAAAAAGTCATCCGAAACCGCTCCGATAAGGGCGGCATCGGATTTGGTGCCGAGGTAAAGCAAATGTCGGACAAGAATCTCTCCGACACGCTCAAAGGAGTCGAACCGGAGGATCTCATCAAGTTCGGGCTCATTCCGGAGCTCGTTGGCCGCCTTCCCGTGATTGCCACGCTCAATGAGCTCGACGAAGCGGCGCTGATACAGATCCTCACTGAACCCAAAAACGCCCTGGTCAAGCAATACCAGCGCCTCTTCCAGATGGAAGGTGCAGAGCTCGATATTCGGCCCGGAGCACTCGCTGCCATCGCGGCGAAAGCGCTCAAGCGCAAGACCGGTGCGCGCGGCTTGCGATCCATCATCGAGCAGTCGTTGCTTGACACGATGTATGAACTGCCGAGCTCGCAAAACGTCAGCAAGGTTGTGGTGGAAGAAAGCGCGATCAACGGAGACGGGCCGCCAATCCTGATCTATTCGGAAGCGCCAAAGGTCGCTTCGGCGCAATAATCTGATCGCTGGCGCGCCCTTCGGCGCGCTAGTCGCTTGTGGCGGCCGGGTTCGAGTCGCACGGGGCTTGCGAAAAACGCACCCGCCCTCAGGTATTGCGCAAGTTTGTTCTAGTTTTGCAACAGAAAGGCCCGCAGACATGTCAGGCATGACAGAAAAGGAAGAATCCCTTCAACTACCGCTGCTGCCTTTGCGCGATGTGGTGGTGTTTCCGCACATGGTCATCCCGCTCTTCGTTGGCCGGCCCAAATCGATCAAGGCTTTGGAACTTGCGATGGAAGCGGGCAAGAGCATCATGCTGGTAGCACAGCGCTCAGCCGCGAAGGACGAGCCCGAGGCGGGCGACATGTATTCGGTCGGCTGTGCCGCGAATATCCTGCAGATGCTGAAATTGCCGGACGGCACCGTCAAGGTTCTGGTCGAAGGCGTAAACCGTGCGCGGATTTCCGGAATTGAGGATGTGCGCACCCATTTCGCCTGTGAATCAGCCGCTGTTTCTGCCGACTTCGACGCGACCCCGGAAATCGAGGCGCTGCGGCGCGCGATCGTGCAGCAGTTTGACCAGTACGTGAAGCTGAACAAGAAAATTCCGCCGGAAATCCTTACATCGTTGGGCGGCATAGACGACGCAGGGCGGCTCGCCGACACCATCGCGGCGCATTTGCCGCTCAAACTGGAGCAAAAGCAGGAAATCCTCGAAATGTTCGACGTGCAGAAACGCATCGAACACCTGCTTTCCGCGCTGGAGGGTGAACTCGACATTCTGCAGGTTGAAAAGCGTATCCGCGGACGCGTAAAGCGTCAGATGGAAAAGAGCCAGCGCGAGTACTACCTGAACGAACAGGTCAAGGCAATCCAGAAAGAACTTGGCGAAGGCGAGGAGGGCGCCGACTTGGAGGAGATGGAAAAGCGCATCAAGAAGGCACAAATGCCCAAGGAAGCGCGCAAGAAAGCCGAATCGGAATACAAGAAGCTCAAGCTGATGTCGCCGATGTCCGCCGAAGCGACGGTCATACGCAACTACATCGACACGCTATGCAATCTTCCATGGAAGAAAAAGAGCCGCGTTAACAATGACTTATCAAATGCGGATAAGATACTGAATGAAGACCATTACGGCTTAGACAAGGTCAAGGAACGCATTCTCGAGTACCTTGCGGTGCAACAGCGCGTCGACCGTGTAAAGGCGCCCATCCTGTGCCTGGTAGGCCCGCCAGGGGTCGGCAAGACCTCGCTTGGCCAGTCGATCGCCCGTGCGACCAATCGCAAGTTCATCCGGATGGCATTAGGCGGCGTGCGCGACGAGGCCGAGATCCGTGGCCATAGGCGGACCTATATCGGCTCGATGCCGGGCAAAATCCTGCAGAACATGACCAAAGCTGCGGTAAAGAATCCCCTCTTCCTGCTTGACGAAATCGACAAGATGGGCATGGATTTCCGCGGCGATCCCGCATCGGCATTGCTCGAAGTGCTTGACCCGGAACAAAACCATACCTTCGCCGACCACTACGTTGAGGTTGACTATGACCTATCGGAGGTCATGTTCGTCGCCACCGCGAATACGATGAACATTCCGGCGCCGTTGATGGATCGCATGGAGGTGATACGCCTTTCCGGGTATACCGAAGACGAGAAGATCAGCATCGCGCAAAAGTATCTGCTGCCCAAACAGATCAAGAACAACGGCCTCAAAGCGACCGAAATCGGTGTGGCGGAAAGCGCAATCCGTGACATCGTGCGCTACTTCACCCGTGAGGCAGGGGTGCGGGCGCTGGAGCGGGAGATTTCCAAGATTTGCCGCAAGGTCGTCAAGACGCTGCTTTTGAAAAAAGGCGTGGAAAAGAAAATCCTCGTCACCGGCAAGAATCTGGACAAATATCTCGGTGTGCGCCGCTTCACGTTCGGAATTGCGGAAAAGGAAAACCAGGTTGGGCAGGTCACCGGCCTCGCCTGGACTGAAGTTGGCGGTGAATTGCTCACCGTCGAAACCGTGGCAGTAGCAGGCAAGGGAACAATCACCCGTACCGGCACGCTTGGTGATGTCATGAAGGAATCGATCGAAGCCGCACGGTCTGTGGTCCGCAAACGTGCCCGACAGCTCGGCATCCAGCCGGATTTTTATGAAAAGATGGACATTCATATCCATCTTCCGGAAGGCGCGACACCGAAAGACGGACCGAGTGCGGGGATCGCAATCACCACCGCTCTGGTATCGGTCTTGTCCGGGATTCCCGTCCGTGCCGATGTCGCCATGACGGGCGAAATCACCTTACGCGGCGAAGTTCTGGCTATTGGAGGCCTCAAGGAAAAGCTGCTTGCGGCACACCGTGGCGGCATCAAGACGGTTTTGATCCCCGAAGACAACGTCAAGGATTTGCCGGATATCCCGGACAACATCAAGAACCGTCTTGAGATCATCCCGGTCAAATGGATCGACAAGGTTTTGGACCTGGCTTTGGAACGCAAACCCGTTCCCTTGCCGGATGAGCCGATCGCCGCCGTTGCTCCGGTTGCGGCTGCGCCAGTGACCCCGGAACCTGCGGTTAAACACTGAGTCAAGTTCGGCTGCACGCCTCACGCGCGGCCGACTGCGGCGACCGTTGATGAAGATTCAGGTTGCCTCCGACCTGCATTTGGAGTTCCTCGCGGGGCGCTTTCCTGCGTATCGCGCGATTGACGTCACCGACGCGGAGGTGCTTGTCCTGGCGGGCGATATCCACCGGCATGCCAAGGCCGTGGCGGCGTTCCGGGACTGGCCTTGCCCGGTTGTCCTGCTGCACGGCAACCATGAACTCTACAACTCTTCGGTCGAGTCCACGCTTGATGCGCTGGCTGGTGCGGCGCCAAACGCCGACATGGTTCGATACCTCGAAAAGTCGGAATGGCGCTACCGAGGCGTCCGTTTCCTGGGCTGCTGCCTTTGGACAGACTATGCTCTGTACGGCGACCCACACGGCGCGATGCGCATTGCGCAATCGGTGCTGATGGATCACCGCTTGATTCGAGTTGGCGCACGAGCGTTCATGCCTGCTGATGCCTTGGCGGCCCACATGGAGGCTCGGGCCTGGCTGGAGCGCCATTTGGCACTTGCATTTGACGGGCCGACCGTGGTTTGCACGCACCACGCACCGAATTTCAAATCGATTCATCCGATTTATGAGAATGATCCGGTGAATCCTTGTTTTATAAGTGATCTTTCAGAGTTAATGGAAAAGGCCGACGTGTGGATCCATGGACATGTTCACAACTCATTTGACTACATGCACGGCAAAACCCGTGTGGTTGCCAATCCGCGGGGCTATGCCTTGAATTTGCATTCCGTAGCGCGGATCGAGGATATCGATTGGGAGAACAAAGCGTTCCAACCCGGGTTGGTGATAGAAGTCTGAGGCTTGGCGCCACTCGATTTACGTCGGACTCAGAATTGAAATTACATTTAACATAATATACATTACACAATTATCGATAGTATTAAAATCCATATGCTCAAGAAGTTTGCCCACCCAGGATCAACGTCCAAATACCTTGGCCTTGGCCTCGATCATCCCCGCAATGTCCGTATTCTTGGCCAGCCTGGCGATTTCCGCAGCAGACTGTCCGAGATCATTCTTGAGCGTCGGATCTGCGCCTTCCTCGAGCAGTAACTTGACGGTCTCGACATGGCCGCCGCGCGCCGCCATGATCAGGGCTGTCATGCCATTGGCAGGCGCGCTGTCGATGTAGGCATGATTGTCCAGCAGCATCGCGACGATCGCGGTATGTCCGTTGGTCGCTGCATAGACCAGCGCGGTCCAGCCTGGATGATTGACCTGCGCGTCGCGCGACAATAGAAATTCGACGACACCCTTGTGACCACCGAGCGCCGCCAGCATCACCGCCGATTCGCGCGCCGGGTTGCGTAGATCGAGGTTTGCCCGCGCATCGGCCAGCGCCTTGACCACCTCGACAAATCCGCCGCGCGCGGCCAGATGCAGCACAGGCATGCCGGACGGATCGATCGAGTTGGGATCGATCCCGCGCCGCAGCCACTGCGCCGTTTCGGCTGCATTCCCGTTCTTCACCGCGTTGAGGAAGTCGTCGTAGGCCGCCCCCTGCGCGAGAAAAGTGACGGCCAGGCAACATCCCGCCACCAGCAGACGGATGGCGGCTTTCATGGCTGAAAGCCCGCCAGCGCGCCCGCCCGATTGAACAGACGGAAGAAATTCGCAGTCGTCGCGGCTTCGATGTCGGCAGGCGCGACCCCGCGCAGCCGCGCAATCTCCTCTGCCACATGCGGCACCCAGCCCGGCTCATTGGTGCGGCCGCGATGGGGAACCGGTGCGAGATAAGGCGCATCCGTTTCGATCAACATGCGATCCAGCGGAATGGTTTTCGCAACCTCTTTCAAGTCCCGCGCATTTTTGAAGGTCACGATGCCGGAGAAGGAAATATGGAAATTCAGCGCGAGCGCGGCCTGCGCCACCGCGAGACTTTCTGTAAAGCAATGCATGACGCCCCCGCTCTGCGCCGCGCCTTCCTCGGCCATGATGGCCAGCGTATCGGCAGCGGCAGCACGGGTATGGATGATCAGGGGCAAGCCGCTTGCGCGCGCCGCTCGGATATGGACACGAAAGCGCTGGCGCTGCCATTCAAGATCGCCGGTCAGGCGAAAGTAGTCGAGGCCGCTCTCGCCGATCGCCACCACGCGCGGATGGCTCGCCAAGGCAAGCAATCGCGCAACATCAGGCTCCTCGACGTCTTCGTAGTCGGGATGTACGCCGACGGACGCGAACACGTTTTCATGTTCCTCCGCGATTTCCAGTACCGAGGCCAGGGTTTCGAGGTTGACCGCTGCACACAAGGCGTGGCTGACGCGCTTTTCCACCATGAGGGCCAGCATTGCCGGCAAGCGCTCGCGCAGTTCGGGAAAGTTGATATGGCAGTGGGAGTCTACAAACATGAATCATTCAAAGCCTGCGAGAACGCCAATGCTAGCAGCCTGTCACAGGGTGTGGGTCGGGCGCGGCGCCTGGAGCGCATTGCCGAGCAGATTTTCGATTTTCCGGCGCGCAGTCTGGCCGCTTTCGTCGGCGGAAAACTGGACGCCGATTCCCTGTTGCTTGTTGCCCTGGGCCCCTGCCGGGGTCACCCAGGCGACGGTACCGGCTACGGGAAGCTTGGTCGGGTCGTCCATCAGCGAAAGCAGCATGTAGACCTGATCACCCAGGCGATAGGTGCGATTGGTCGGAATGAAAAGGCCACCATTGCGCAAATGTGGCATGAACGCTGCGTACAAGGCGGACTTTTCCTTGATGTTCAATGACAGCATGCTCGGACGCGCGCCGCCGGCCTGTTGCGCCTTGGGGGTCTCGGCCATATTGTCAGTTTCTCGGCGCGGCAAGCCGCGCGTAGTCAATCAGAAGATCCTCTACGAACAGACGAGGGTTCAATGGGTGCTCGGCCACCCTGCGCATGCGCAACAACTTGCTCTGAAACGCGAAAAGTCCATCAAGTGGGGCGTTTAGTGCCACCTGCCGCAGGACCTTGCCATGCTGCGGATGATAGCGCACATCGCCACCCGCGCCGCAGCGCAAAAGGTCACTGGTCCAACGCGACAGCCAGAGCGAGATGTTCGCAGCGCCAGCCTTGTCGCACTTTTCGGCCGTCGCCACTGGGTCGATAGGACGCGCCGCGCTTAGCGCCTCGAGCAGGATTTCGCGGTATTCCGCCGCCGGATCGGCTTCTGCGGCCGCCAGCGGCGCCCCACCCGCTTCGGCCAACGCCGTTTCAGGCTCGCGCACCCCCTGCGCGTGCAGCCATTGAAGCACCAGACTCTGATCCGGACGGCCGATGGTCAAGCGCGCACAGCGGCTGCGGACGGTGGGCAGCACTGCTGCAGGACGACTGGTCACCAACAGGAACAGCGTTGCGGCTGGCGGTTCCTCGAGCACCTTGAGCAACGCATTGGATGCGTCCACGTTCATCGCATCGGCGGGGTACACAAGCACGATCCGGCGTCCCGCCCGGTGCGTGCCGACGTTGAAAAACCCATCGAGAGAACGGATCTGACCGATCTTGATGGCTTTCGACGGAGCCGCCTTGGTCTTGCCGCTGGTTACTTCGCCCGCTCCGCCTTCTTCAGCTGCACCTGTTTCAGGGTCCGCCTGCAGGGTTTCGGGGATGACCTCCCGATAGTCCGGATGATTGCCCTCGGCGAACCATCGACAGGCACCGCAATGACCACACGGGTACCCGTTTGGCGGAGGCGACTCGCAGAGTAAGCTTTGTGCGAAATGGTGCGCAAGTTCGCGCTTGCCGATACGCTCGGACCCGGTGAGCAAAAGCGCATGCGGCAGGCGCGTGCGCATTGCCAGCAATGCATCGAAAGCAGGCGCCATCCACGGAAAACTCAACGGTTTCATTTAGTTATAGAACAATCTTTATATTTTACTTAAATAAATAATATTAATAATAAAAATCAGAATGTTACGATAATTTCCTCAAGTGCCTTATTAATATCACCTTCGCTCAGGGTTGCGTCCAGAATGCGAAATCTGCATGGTTCCTGTCGTGCCAGCTCGAGGTAGCGTCCTCTCACCTTTGCGTGGAAATCGGCCTTTTCGAGCTCGAACCGATCAAGTTGACGCTGTCCGGAAATGCGCGCCTTGGCGATTTCCGGCGCAAGATCGAAAAGCAGCGTCAGGTCAGGTTGCAAATCCGGATGGACCCATCGCACAAGGATTTCGATCTTGTCCGCGTCGACACCGCGCCCTCCTCCTTGATAGGCTCGTGTCGCGTCGGTGAAACGATCGCAGACCACCCAGGCGCCGCTTGCAAGTGCGGGCTCGATCACCTTCGCCACGTGTTCGCGACGTGCCGCGAACATGAGCAGCGTTTCGGTTTCCAGATGCATCGAGTCCGACAACACCAACTTACGCAGTTGCTCGCCCAGCGGAGTCCCGCCCGGCTCGCGGGTCACGACCACCTGTCTGCCACGCGCCAGAAGTCGATCCGCAGTCCTGGCGATATGAGTCGACTTTCCCGCACCGTCAAGGCCTTCAAAGGTAATGAAGCGCCCACGAGTCATCGCGTCAGGCTCCGCTGCGAAAGTTGCGCACGCATGTTAG
>JAYVST010000025.1:0-1944 GCA_043775255.1 Burkholderiales bacterium | reverse complement strand
CGCAGGACTACCGGGGCCAAGTGAAAGTCCTGGTGGGCTTCCCGGCCGGCGGCGCCACCGACGTGATCGCGCGCGTGCTGGCCGACAAGCTCAAGGACGCGCTGAACCAGCCCGTGCTGGTGGACAACAAGGGCGGCGCCGGCGGCATGATCGCCACCCAGCAGCTGAAGGCTTCGCCGGCCGACGGCTCCACGGTGATGCTGACCATCGACCATACCCAGGTGATCATTCCTCTCACATTCAAGGCGCCCGGCTACGATCCGGTGAAGGATTTCACGCCGCTCGCCGGCGTGGCCAACTACTTCAACGCGCTCGGCGTTTCCGCGACCATCAATGTAAAGACCATGGCCGACTTCGGCGCCTGGCTCAAGGCCAATCCCGGCAGGGCGAACTTCGGTGTGCCGGCGGCCGGCAGCGTGCCGCAATTCGCCTCGCTCATCGCCGGCCGAGCACTCGGCGTGGCTAATCCGGTGGTGGTGCCCTACAAGGGCGGCGCACCGCTCACGCAGGACCTGCTCGGCGGCCAGATAGAAGCCAGCGTCAGTTCGCTCACCGAGTACATCGAACATCATCGCGCCGGCCGCATCAACGTGCTGGCGATTTCAGGTACGGCGCGCGCCAAGGCCGCGCCGGACATTCCGACCTTCCAGGAACTGGGGCTCAAGGGCATCGACAAGAATCCCTGGCTCGCGTTTGTCGGCCCGAAGGACATGCCGAAGGAATTCGTCGACCGCTTCACGCGCGCGGTAGCGGTGGTGCTGCGCAATCCCGATGTCGTCGAGCGCCTGGCCAAGCTCGGTAACGAGATCGCCTATGCGCCGCCGGAACAATTGCAGGAATGGATCTCGTCGGCCACCGCCCATTGGGGCCCGGTGATCCGCGACTCCGGCTATCAGTTGCAATGAAGCCTTCATGACAACTGCGCCAGCGCGCCGCTTCATCTCCAGCGGCTCACCTTACGAGGCACTCGCCGGCTACTCACGCGCCGTGGTCGATGGCGACTGGGTGTTCGTTTCCGGCACCGTCGGGCAGGATTTCGCCACCATGACCATGCCGGAGACGGCTGCCGGACAGGCCGAGCAGGCGCTCGACACCATCGAGGCCGCGCTCGCCCAGGCAGATGCCGCGCTGGCTGACGTGGTGCGGGTGCGGGTTTACGTACCAGATCGAGCCGACGTGGTGGCTGTCAGCGGCGTCATCAAGCACCGCCTCGGTGCAGCGCGACCGGCCAACACCACGGTGTGCTGCCCGCTCGCGGTGGAGGGCGCCAAGGTGGAGATCGAGGTGACCGCCCGGGTCGTGCGCCGCAGCCACGGTGCCGGCGTGGCGCTATAGACGCGCTGAAATTCAGCTACCAGTACCCGGCCTCGCGCACATGCCGGGCCGATGCGAGGTACACGGCTTGCGCACTGCGGTAATACAAAATCCAGAAATCGCCGATCAGCCATTCGCGCGGCTGCAGGCGTCGTGTCGCGGTCTGCGCGGCCATGCGCTGCAGCCATGCCGACTCCTCCGCGCTCTGGTGCAGATTCAATTGCGCAGGTCGGCCAATATCCGGGTGTGCGGCAAGTAGCACCGGTAGTTCGCTCTCCACCAAATCCAACAGCGCCAATATCCTGGAGCCGGCGTCGGGATGCAGGTGCTGCATGGTTTCGTAGTAGTCAAGCAGCGCCTCCAACGCCCGCTCGAAACGCCGGGTGACGACGATGGACACCCGGCGGTTCATTTGCCGGCGAGGCGCTTCGCCTTGGCACGCAAGCGGGCCAGTCGCGGCTTGAATTCGTCCCACGAGTACACATGCCCCGTATTGACATCTTCTGCCGCTTCCACCAATGCCTTGAGCATGGACAGGTGCTCGGCCTCCTTGAGTCGGTGAAAGTCGTCCAGCTGGCTCGCCGTAATCAGAGCCACGTAGCTTTCGCCGTTCTTGGTAAAGACCTTTTC
>JAYVST010000024.1:0-4730 GCA_043775255.1 Burkholderiales bacterium | reverse complement strand
TCGATGACATCGCGCGATTCGATGTATTGGTGGCGCCCAGTGCACCGGGCGCGGCTCCACTTGGTCTCACCTCAACCGGCGACCCGGTATTCAACCGCACCTGGAGCCTGCTGCATACGCCCTGCGTGCATGTACCGCTGACCACCGGGGCGAACGACCTGCCACTTGGTGTGCAGGTGGTGGGCCGCATCGGCGACGACGCGCGCATGCTGGCTTGTGCGCACTGGATCGAAACCTGTCTGCGCCAACGGCCGGCATGAGCATGCTGGCATATCCTTTGCTCTTTCGTGCTCTATCTTTACCGCTGTTTTAACCAACCCCGTATTTTTCACCCAGGAGTCGTCATGGCACCCCGCATTCTTTCCACTTGCTGCGCCGTCCTTGGCGCTTTGGCATTGCAAACGACCGCCGCACTGGCGCAAGGCACCTTGCGTATCGGCATGACCGCTGCCGACATCCCGCTCACCACCGGCCAGGCCGACCAGGGCGGTGAAGGCCAGCGCTTCATGGTCTATACCGTCTACGACTCGCTGGTGTTGTGGGATCTCACCTCCGCGACCAAACCATCGGTGCTGGTGCCCGGCCTGGCGCTCGCCTGGACGACGGACGCAAAGGACAAAACCAGGTGGACCTTCAAGCTGCGTGAAGGCGCGAAGTTTCACGACGGGTCTGTGTTCGACGCCGCAGGGGCCGTGTGGAACCTCGACAAACTGCTGAACGACAAATCGCCCCAGTACGACCCCAAGCAGGCCGCGCAGGGGCGCACGCGCATCCCGTCCATCGCCTCTTACAAAGCGGTAAACGGCACCACGCTGGAAGTCATCACAAAGGAACCGGATGCCTTCCTGCCTTACCAGTTGGCGTGGATTGCGATGTCGTCGCCGGCACACTGGGAAAAGCTCGGCAAGAGCTGGGACGCCTATGCCAAGACGCCGTCCGGCACCGGCCCATGGAAGCTCGCCGCGTGGACCCCGCGCGAGCGCGCCGAACTGGTGCCGAACAAGGACTATTGGGACAAGGCGCGCGTCCCGAAGCTCGACAAGCTGGTGCTGCTGCCGTTGCCGGAGGCCAACACCCGTACCGCCGCGCTGCGCTCGGGCCAAGTGGACTGGATCGAAGCACCCGCACCCGACACGGTCGCCAGCCTCAAAGGCGCTGGTTACCAGATTGTCACCAACTCGTACCCGCACGTGTGGGTCTGGCACTACTCGATGCTGGAAGGCTCGCCTTTCCTAGACCCCAAGGTGCGCAAGGCGATGAACCTCGCCATCGACCGCGAAGGCCTGAACAAATTGTTGGGTGGCCTTTCGATCCCGGCCAAAGGCTTCATGCCGCCGGGCCACGCCTGGTTCGGCAAGGTAGCCGAGCATAAGTACGACCCGGCCGCTGCGCGCAAACTGTTGCTGGAAGCCGGCTACACCAGCGCCAAGCCGCTCACGCTCAAGGTGGTGATCCCGTCGTCCGGCTCAGGCATGATGCAGCCCTTGCCGATGAACGAGTTCCTGCAGCAGAACCTGGGCGAAGTGGGCGTCAAGGTCAATCTTGAAGTCCTTGAATGGAACACCCTGCTGGCGGCCTGGCGCGGTGGCGCGAAAGACCCGGCCTCACGCGGCGGCGTTGCGCTGAACTATTCCTACTTTGCGCAAGACCCGTTCACCGCCTTTGTGCGCCACTTCCAGTCCGACCTGGTATCGCCCAAGGGCACTAACTGGGGCCACTACAGCAATAAGGAAATGGATGGGCTGTATAGCCAGGCACGCAACACCTTCGATCCGAAAGAGCAGACAGCGGCACTGCAAAAGATTCACGAGAAGTTCGTCAACGAAGACCTGTTTCTTGACGTGACCCACGATGTGAATGCGCGCGCGATGTCATCCAAAGTGAAGGGCTTTGTGCAGGCGCAGAACTGGTTCCAGAATTTCTCGTCGATCACGATGACGAAGTAGTACGCAGGTACCGCGCTGCCTGCCCCGTCCGATTCACGACGAGGCCACCATGTAGGCGCTTGGCTGCGAGACCACCATGTAGGCGCTTGGCTTGTCACCGAGCACACGCCGGAACATGGTGGAAAACGCGCCCGGATTCCGATAGCCCAGATCGAGCGCGACAGCGGTCACGCTGCTGCCGCCGGCGAGGCGCCTGACCGCCTCGAGCAGGCGCGCATGCCAATGCGCCGCGATGCGATGGCCGCGCGGCTGCGACAGGCGGCGCGCCACCACTGCCGGCGAGGCCCCGTTGGCGACCACCGTTTCCGGCGCGGCGCGCCGGACCGGAGTCTTGCGCGACAATGCGGAATTGTCCATTTCACAAAAATTTTAGGCGATTCGACGAAAGACGGACGCAACGCTTTGCGGCATACTCTTGCAACCCCTCATTCATCACCTGCGCACAGGCCATCATGAGTTCAACTGCGGCGTCACCTTCCTCCCGAGACCATCCCGCTTTGGTCAAGGCAATGCTCAACCTGGCCCATGCGGTCGATCACCTGTTCCTCTTGATCTTCGCGGCAGCGGTGGCCACCATCGCCACCGACTTCGGCTACACGAAATGGGAAGACCTGATGCCCTTCGGCGCCGGCGCCTTCCTGCTGTTTGGCCTGGGTTCCATCCCCTCAGGCCGCCTCGGTGATTTGTGGGGCCGCCGCAGCATGATGCTGATCTTCTTCTTTGGCATCGGCGCTTCCGCCATTCTTACCGCCGCCACGCAAAATGCCTGGCAAATGGCCGCCTGCCTTGCGCTGCTGGGCGCCTTCGCCTCGATCTATCACCCGGTCGGCATCCCGATGCTGATCGAGCGTTCGCCCAACCCTGGCGCTACGATTGGCTTCAATGGTCTGGCGGGCAACCTTGGTGTGGCCGCTGCGGCTTTGGTGACGGGTTTCCTGATCAAGTGGATCGGCTGGCGCGCCGCCTTCATCATTCCGGGTCTGGTGTGCCTCGCCTGCGGCGTGGTGTTCGCGCTGGCCTGCCCGAAGGAAACCGAATCCCCCGCCAAGCGCAAAGGCGGCGCCAAGTTCAAGCTCACGCCGGCGATGATGGCGCGCGCCATGGTGGTGATGACGGCCGCCGCGATCACCAGCAGCGTGCTGTTCAACTTCACCACCAACGGCAACGGCCAGTTGCTTACCGAGCGCTTTCGCGGCGTGATGGAAGATCCGGCCACGCTCGGTATCCTGCTCGCCATCGTCTACAGCGTGGCCTCGGTGGCGCAGGTGGTGGTGGGCAATCTGGTCAACCGGATTGCCTTGAAACCTTTTTTCCTCTTCATGGTGCTGTGCCAGATTCCGATGCTGGCGCTGGCCTCGCAGGCCGGTGGCTGGATGTTGTTTGCCGCCCTGATGGGGGTGATGATTTTTGTATTCGGCGCGATTCCCTTCACCGATTTGATGATCGCGCGCTATGTCGACGATCGCATGCGTTCCCGCGTTGCAGGCATGCGCATGGGGGTTTCCTTCGGCGTCAGTTCGTTGTCGGTGTGGGCGGTCGGTCCACTGGTCAAGGCGATGGGGTTCGGCAACTCGCTATTGCTGCTGGCGTTCTTTCCGCTGACGACGGCGTTGATCCTGATGTTGTTGCCCGGCGCCAAGGAAGAAACCCCGGTCACCGCCTGACGGGCACGCCGGCGCGTCAGGCATTCAGTCGATCTTCATTCCCGACGACTTGACCACGCTGGCCCAACGCTGATTTTCATCGCGCACAAAGCCTGCGAACCGGGCCGGTGTAGCCGCAGGCAGGGCCAGGGCGCCGAGGGCTGCGAGGCGCTCCTTCACATCGGCTTGCAGCAACACGCGCGCCAATTCGGCATTCAACCGGGCCACCACGGCAGCCGGGGTGGCGGCGGGCGCGAACAGTCCAAACCAGGCACTGACATCAAAGCCGGCCACGCCCGATTCGATCATGGTCGGTACGCCGGGCAAATTGGCCAGACGCTCCGCCGACGTCACCGCCAGTGCCTTGAGCGTGCCGGCCCGAATCTGCGCCGTCGACGTGGTGACCAGGTCGAACATCAGCGGCACCTGGCCGGAGAGAACGTCGGCCAACGCCGGCGCCGAACCCTTGTAGGGAATATGAACGATGTCCACCCGTGCCAGCGTCTTGAACAACTCCAGCGCCAGGTGATTGGAGGTGCCGTTACCGGCGGATCCAGCAGCCAGCACACCCGGCCGCGCTTGCGCCAGTGCCACCAGTTCGGCCACGTTCGACACCTTCAGCGACGGGTGCGCCACCAGGGCGAAGGGGGTGGCGGCCACCGGTCCGACAGCGGCGAAATCGCTCATCGGGTTGTAGCCGATTGCTGGATTGAGGATCGGGTTGATGGCGTGCGAGCTGACGGTGCCAAGCAGGATCGTATGGCCGTCTGGCGCGGCATCGGCGACCGCCTTGGTGCCGATCGCGGCGCCGGCGCCACCCCGATTCTCGATCAACACCGATTGCCCGAGACCTTCCGCCAGCTTGGGCGCCAGGGTGCGTGCCAGCACATCGGCCGGACCACCCGGCGGAAATGGCACCACCATCCGCACCGGGCGGGACGGGTAGCCGGTTTGCGCCGAAAGACCGAACGGCAGCGTCACCATAGACAGTGCGGACAGCGCGCGCAATACGGTTCTGCGTGGACGCATGCGATCGTGCGACTTCATGGACAGCCTCTCAGCGCAAAATGGAAAAGAAATCGAGTATCTCCCGCCCGAGAAATTCTTCGGCGGTATTGAAGTGGGCCATGATGGACACATG
>JAYVST010000023.1:0-11372 GCA_043775255.1 Burkholderiales bacterium | reverse complement strand
ACAACGAGTACGGGAGACGGTGCCAATGCAGGCAGTTCAATCGGGCGACGCCGCAAGGGCGGACGCGGGAATGCGGCTTCGAGCCGAAGGCGTCACCGTGCCGCTTGACGCAGCCGCACTACAGACGCAGTATCGGATCATTCGTCGCAATGGCGCGGTGGTGCCGTTTGAACCATCCAAGGTCACCGTGGCGATGACCAAGGCGTTCCTTGCGGTCAGTGGCGGACAAGGTGCGGCTTCGGCACGCATACGCGACGTTGTCGCCTCGCTCACCGAGGCGGTGGTGGGCGCGCTGGTCAGGCGTCAGCCGGCCGGTGGCACTTTCCATATCGAGGATGTGCAGGATCAGGTCGAACTTTCCCTGATGCGCTCGGGCGAACACGAAGTCGCGCGTGCCTATGTCCTGTACCGCGAAAAGCGGTCTTCCGAAAGGGCGCGCACGAAACAGCGGGCGGCGCCGGTGGCGCAACCGGGGCTGATGGTCACTGACGATTCCGGTGCTCGCATCCCGCTTGATGTCGGACGTCTCGAGGCGCTGCTCGCTTCAGCCTGCGAAGGGTTGCCTGAAACCAGGCCGGACTTGATTCTGGAATCGTCGCTCAAGAATCTTTATGACGGCGTGCCGCAAGGTGAGGTGCGCAAAGCCCTCATCCTTTCCGCGCGCACGCTCATTGAGAGCGATCCGGCCTACGGATATGTCACCGCTCGCCTGCTGCTCAATGACATCCGTTACGAAGTGGTGGGACAGGAGTTGTCGCAAGCCGAGATGGAGGCGGGATACGCGCAGTATTTCCCAATTTTCATCAAGCGCGGGATCGCCGCTGAACTGCTCGATGAGCGTCTTGGACAGTTTGACCTGAAGCGGCTGGGTGCGGCGCTGGTTGGACGACGCGATTTCCAGTTCGAGTATTTGGGGCTGCAGACCCTCTATGATCGTTATTTCCTGCACCAGGACGAGCGCCGCATCGAATTGCCGCAGGCGTTTTTCATGCGCGTCGCGATGGGGTTGGCGTTGAATGAAGTGGAGCGCGAGGCACGGGCCATCGAGTTCTATGAAGTGCTGTCGCGTTTCGACTTCATGTCTTCCACGCCGACGCTGTTCAATTCCGGAACCCTGCGCTCGCAGTTGTCATCCTGCTACCTGACCACGGTCGCCGATGACCTTGACGGGATCTACGAAGCGATCAAGGAAAACGCGCTCCTGTCCAAGTTCGCCGGCGGCCTTGGCAACGACTGGACACCGGTGCGCGCCCTCGGCAGCTACATCAAGGGCACCAACGGCAAATCGCAGGGGGTGGTGCCATTCCTGAAGGTCGTCAACGATACTGCGGTCGCCGTCAATCAGGGTGGCAAGCGCAAGGGCGCGGTGTGCGCGTATCTCGAGACCTGGCATCTCGACATCGAAGAGTTTCTCGAATTGCGCAAGAACACCGGCGACGACCGGCGCCGCACCCACGACATGAACACGGCTAACTGGATTCCAGACCTGTTCATGAAGCGCGTGATGGAGAACGGCGAGTGGACCCTGTTTTCACCGTCCGATTGCATCGACCTGCATGACCGTTTCGGCAAGGACTTCGAACGTGCCTACCTGGCCTATGAGCAGAAGGCGGCATCCGGAGCAATCAAGCTGTTCAAAAAAGTCCCGGCGGTCTCGATCTGGCGCAAGATGCTCTCGATGCTGTTCGAGACCGGACACCCCTGGTTCACCTGGAAGGACGCCTGCAACATCCGTTCGCCGCAGCAGCATGTCGGCGTGGTGCATTCGTCGAACCTCTGCACGGAGATCACGCTCAACACCAACGAAAGCGAGATCGCGGTCTGCAACCTTGGATCGGTCAATTTGCGCGCCCATCTCAAGGACGGAAAAATCGACCACGTCAAGCTGAAGAAGACCGTGGCGACGGCGATGCGTATGCTCGACAATGTCATCGACATCAACTATTACGCGGTGGCCAAGGCGCGCAACTCCAATCTCAAGCA
This sequence comes from Burkholderiales bacterium, assembly GCA_043775255.1. Taxonomy (GTDB): domain Bacteria; phylum Pseudomonadota; class Gammaproteobacteria; order Burkholderiales; family JAEUOS01; genus JAEUOS01. Next base: position 9,389 of record JAYVST010000023.1, on the reverse strand, counting down.
CCGTCCGGTGGGCCTGGGCATCATGTCGTTTCAGGATTGCCTGCACGAGATGCGCATTCCCTATGCCTCACAGGAGGCAGTGGAGTTCGCGGACCAGTCGATGGAGGCGGTTTGCTACTACGCCTTCTGGGCGTCGATGGAACTGGCGGCCGAGCGCGGCCGTTACAGCAGCTACAAGGGATCCCTCTGGGATCGCGACATCCTGCCGCAGGACACCATTCGCCTTTTGCGCGCTGAGCGCGGCGGTTACGTCGATGTCGACGAATCGGCGACCCTGGACTGGGACGCGCTGCGCGTGCGGATCCGCGAACACGGCATGCGCAATTCGAATTGCGTGGCGATCGCACCGACGGCGACGATTTCCAACATCATCGGGGTTTCCGCCTGCATTGAGCCGACGTTCCAGAATTTGTTCGTCAAGTCCAATCTTTCCGGCGAATTCACCGTCGTCAACGAGTATCTGGTACGTGATCTGAAGCGGCTCGGCCTGTGGGACACGGTGATGATCGCCGACCTCAAGTATTTCGATGGCTCACTGGCGAAGATCGATCGCGTGCCACCGGAAATCCGCAGTCTCTACGCGACGGCCTTCGAGGTTGACTCCAAATGGGTGGTTGAGGCTGCGGCACGCCGGCAAAAATGGATCGACCAGGCGCAGTCGCTCAACATCTACATGGCAGGCGCGTCGGGCAAGAAGCTCGACGATACGTACAAACTGGCGTGGTTGCGCGGCCTCAAGACGACGTACTACCTGCGTACCCAAGGCGCAACCTATGCGGAGAAATCCACGGTCAAGACCGGTCAACTCAACGCGGTTCCTGCCGATGGTGGCGGCGAGTATCGAGCCGCGGCTGCGCTCGCGGTCGACGCGGAAGTCGTCGGACAAGCATGCATGCTGCGTCCGGGTGACCCCGGATTCGACGAATGCGAAGCCTGCCAGTAAACAAGTGTCGTGAAGTGACGATGGAGAAGGATGAATGCTGACTTTCGAGGATGATGTTCCGGGCGGGCGCGGCATGTTGCCGGGTGTGATGCCGGGTGTGATGCTGGGTTTGCAGCCGGTTGCGGAGTCTGTGAGGCGCGCGGGCGTCTTGCCGCTGGCCATCCCGCTTGCGGGCATGCCGATGGTGGTCGCGCCGGTCGCGGGCAAAATCGCCGAGGCGGTCGTCGAAAGACGTCGTGTCAACGTTGCGGACAAGCGCATCATCAACGGCCAGACCGACGTGAACCAGCTTGTGCCGTTCAAATACAAGTGGGCCTGGCAAAAGTATCTCGACTCCTGCGCCAATCACTGGATGCCGCAGGAGATCAACATGAATCGCGATATCGCCCTGTGGAAGGATCCGAAAGGGCTCACGGAGGATGAGCGTCGCATCATCAAGCGCAACCTCGGCTTTTTCGTCACCGCCGATAGTCTCGCGGCCAACAACATCGTGCTCGGTACCTATCGCCACATCACGGCGCCTGAATGTCGGCAGTATCTGCTGCGCCAGGCGTTCGAGGAAGCCATCCATACGCATGCCTACCAGTACATCGTGGAGTCGCTGGGCCTCGACGAGAGCGAGATATTCAACGCATACAACGAGGTGTCGTCGATTCGCGCGAAGGACGAGTTTCTCATCCCCTTTATAGCGACCCTGACCAACCCCGAGTTCGTCACCGGCACGCCGGAGAACGACCAGAAGCTGCTGAAGAGCCTGATCGTGTTTTCCTGCATGATGGAAGGCCTGTTTTTCTATGTCGGTTTCACGCAGATCCTGGCGATGGGCCGGCAGAACAAGATGACCGGCGCAGCCGAGCAGTACCAGTACATCCTGCGTGACGAATCGATGCACTGCAATTTCGGCATCGATCTGGTGAACCAGTTGAAGATGGAGAACCCGCATCTCTGGACGCCGGCGTTTCGCGACGAGATTCGCGATCTTTTCAAGCAGGCGGTCGAGCTCGAGTATCGCTACGCCGAGGACACCATGCCGCGCGGCGTGCTCGGATTGAACGCACCGATGTTCAAGGGCTATCTGCGCTACATCGCCAACCGTCGTTGCCAGCAAATAGGTATTGACCCGTTGTTCGCGAACGAGGACAATCCATTCCCGTGGATGAGCGAGATGATCGATCTCAAGAAGGAAAGAAATTTCTTCGAGACACGCGTCATCGAGTATCAGACCGGCGGGGCGCTGAGCTGGGACTGAAATCAAGAATGGAAGATTTCCACGACAGCGTGACCAGGTTCTGGATGCAAGGAAACAGTCGAAACACTTTTGATGCGGTGATGGCACAGGCGCCTGCGGGCTCGCTTGAGGGCATATTTCCCTCGAAGCGCCGACGCGGTGTCAGCGGCCTCATCACCTCCAGAAAAAACGCCGGGCGCGACATGCGCACCGGCGTTTTTTTTGGGGCGCGGAGCGACAGGACGGCTTTCAGTCGCCCCGCGTGTACGGCATTCATTAGCGCACGTCAGCCTCACGACTTGCGCCGATGAATAATCCGGGCTTGTACAGACGGGTTTTTTAGTTGGTAGTTTTTTTGACACTTCATGAAGGAGAAGCATCATGGCAACTGCAAAGAAACCAGCAGCGAAAAAGCCCGCCGCCAAAAAACCGGCGGTGAAGAAGGCAGCTAAGAAACCAGCGGCCAAAAAAGCGGCGAAGAAGCCGGCGGCGAAGAAGGCTGCCAAGAAGCCTGCGAAAAAGGCGGCAAAGAAAGCGGCGAAGAAGGCCGCCAAAAAGCCTGCCAAGAAAGCGGCCAAGAAGGCCGCTAAAAAGCCGGCCAAGAAAAAGCCTGCGAAAGCAAAGCCTGCCGCAAAGCCGGTGGCGGCGGCCAAGCCTTCAGTAGCGGCTGCGCCAGGATCTCGTCCTGCGCTCAACCCTGCTGCGGCATGGCCATTTCCCACGGGAAGCCGTCCCTAAGCTTTGCGCTGTTTCCCCGGTCGCGTTTCCAGCGACCGGGAGCCTTACAATCCGCGAGTCGACATATCTGGCTCGCGGATTTTTTATTCATGAACGGCCTGTACTGTGTTGATTGACATTCTTGCGATCGTCCTGCGCGCGATTTACTGGCTGCTCGTGCCGGCGGCGCTACTGCGCTTTCAAATGCAGGTGGTTCGCGCGCCTTTCCGCAATCCAGTCGGCCAATTCGTCTGCGCAGTCACCGACTGGGCGATCAAGCCCTTGCGCAAGATACTGCCAGGCCGCGGCGGGTATGACTGGGCCAGCCTCGCGGCCGCATTCGTCATCGAACTGCTGCACGGATTCCTGTTCGACATTCTGTCGATGCGCATGTCTATATTTCGCGGCGCACTGTCCGAGTGGCTGCTGGGTTCCTGTTTCGGTTTCCTCATCGCCGTGCTGATGGTCGCGATGTGGCTGGTGATCGCCGCCGCCATACTATCGTTGGTGAGAACCGACTCCTTCATCGGCGACATTCTCGATGCTGTCGTCAGCCCGTTGCTCAAGCCGATCCGCCGACGCTTGCCGATGGTTGGCGGCTTTGATCTGTCGCCAATCGTGCTGCTGGTCCTGTTTCAGATCGGCATGGTCGTCCTCACATACGGCCAGCGCATGGCTGTGATCGGACTTGGCCGCTTGTGAGTCTGGTGAGGTGATCTGGAACAGGTTCGCCTGTGCCAAGGGCGTTCTGCCGCTCGACGTGCTGGTTCAACCGGGCGTCCGCTTCGCTGGCCTTAAGCTTGGCCGGCGAGGGGGCCGCTCAAGGTGAAGATCCCCGCCCGCGCCTTGGACGGCGCCGCCAACGCCGGTTCGAATCCAGGTCCGCTTTTAGCGAGTGACGCGCGTCACGCCACCGCCGGATACGAGGCGCACGCGTTCGCCGGGCCGAAAGGTTTCGTCCGCTTCCTGCGTGATCGCGCGCAGTTCGCCGTTGTCGAGCTTGACGGTGACTTCGAAGCCCGGTTTGCGCATGATGGCGCCCTCAGCCGCCTGACCAGCGAGCCCGCCGGCCACGGCGCCGAGCACCGAGCCTACGATCGATCCACGGCCACCCCCGATGTTGCTGCCGGCAATGCCGCCGATGATGCCGCCAGCCGCAACGCCCACGCCGCCGCGTTGCGGCTCTATGGTGACCGACCGGACGCTCTCGACCACCCCCATGCGGATGGTCTGCTCGCGTTGCGCCTGACCGGGCCCGTAGACGCTGCCGGAACTCGACGGGCCGGCGCAGCCGCCGACACCGATGGCGCCGGCAAGTACAAGCGCGATTGCGATCAAGCGGGAATGGGGATGAAACGTCGCTTTCATGGCCTGACCTCCTGATGGACTGATTGGACTGATGCCGCGGCTACCAGAGCCGGGCGCCGAACTGTTGCCGATAAAGCTCGCCGATTTCGTCGCGCGTCATGCGATGGTTCTGCGCGCCGCGATGGGCAATTTTCATGCTGCCCATGATGCTGGCGAGCCGGCCGGTTTCTTCCCACTTCAACTGGTTGACGATTCCGTACAGCAAGCCGGCGCGATAGGCATCGCCGCATCCGGTCGGGTCAACCACATCTTCGGCTTTAACGCTCGGAATCTCGATTCGTTGACCACCGGCATAGATGAAAGATCCTTCACCGCCGCGGGTGATTACAAATCCTTTCACTTTTTGCGCCAGCTCGTCGACGGTCTTGCCGGTCTTTTCCTGCACCATCTTTGCCTCGTAGTCGTTGACGGCCACGTAGTCCGCCAATTCGATGAATTCCAGCAGTTCCGCTCCGTCGAACATCGGCAGCCCCTGGCCGGGGTCGAAAACGAACGGGATGCCGGCTGCGGCGAATTCGCGCGCATGCTGGAACATGCCCTCGCGTCCGTCAGGCGCCACGATGCCGATTTTGACGGCCGCCGCATCGCGCACGTGATTGACTTCAGACGAGTTCATCGCACCCGGATGAAACGCCGTGATCTGGTTGTCATCGAGATCGGTGGTGATGAAAGCCTGGGCGGTGAAAGTGCCGGGAATGACTGCGATATGCGCAGTGGCGAGGCCGAACTTCTTCAGTCTGTCGAAGTACGCGGTGGCATCTTCACCTACGCTTGCCATGATGAGGGGGCGGGTATCGTCGTTCGCTGCCAGCATGCCGAGGTTATAGGCGATATTGCCCGCGCAGCCGCCGAATTCGCGGCGCATTTCCGGCACCAGGAAAGCAACGTTGAGGATATGAATCTGGTCGGGCAGGATATGTTCCTTGAAACGCCCCTGGAAAACCATGATGTTGTCAAAAGCGATCGAGCCGCAAATCAAGACCGACATGAAATCCTCTTCTGGTTGGTGCGCCTGCATGGCACTTTGCGCTGCGCGATCAACGATTGTACGTGCGCACTCTTGAGAAAACGAAGGGCCGCATCGAGCTTTCTTGTCACTCTCGGGAGGACTGACGCGTCAGCGGCAGTGTTTCAAGCACTTACGGGTAGAAGGCGTACAAGCGGTAGCCGTTCGCCTTGAGCGCTCCGGCGTCGACATGGACGCGCAGCTGAAGCTCGCCGCCGGCGGCGATTGTCGTCACGCCGGTGTCCTGCAAGTATTCCGCCGGCTTGAGTACACGGCGCGCCACCGCCAAATCCTGCGCATCGGTCAGTGAAAGTTCCAGCAACGGCAAGGACTGGTTGAAGCCTGCGCGATTGCGCAGCACGGCAGACAACACCAGCATGGCGCGGTTGCCCGGGTCCGCCTGCAGGTCCGAGGATTCGATGCTGATCGCCTGCGGATCGACCGGCGGCTCGATCCTGCAGCCGATCTCGACGCAAGCCGCCTCGAGGTAGGGTTTCGTCTGCGGGTAGTGGGTCGCGATCCGGTCGCGATAAAACCAGACTGCCTGGGCCAGGAGCCCGACCAGCGCGAGACCGGCGCCAATGCCGCTGAGCCATGGAAAGCGCCGTCGGGTCGGTGTGCCCAGAGAGAGCAGCGACGATTGCGGCAGTGTCGGTGCAACCCCTATCGGGTCGGAGTCCGCCGCTCCATGCGCCGTGCTTGCCCCGAAGAGATCGAAGTTGCTGCTCCCCGCTTCGGCTTCGTGGCCGCTTGCCGGCGCGGGCGACGCCGGTTCGAGCAGATGTTCCAGTGCGTTGAAAACGGCGCTGCACTGGCCGCAGCGGACTTTGCCGTGGCGCGATGCCAGCTGATGGGTGGAAATGCGGAATGCGGTGAAGCATTCGGGGCAACGCGTCAGCGTCGTCATGCGGGGAAGTGTTTCGAATAGAGTGAGTGGTGTGGCCGGATTTCACGCAAGCGAAACCGGCGTGGTCGCAGCGGAAAATGCACGCTTCCGCAACGACCGCTGTTCAAGCATCAAGGATCCCGGTCAGGCAGGTCCAGCCTTCATCCAGCCCGAAGCGCTGCAAACGGATCATGGAAGCGTAGACAGCGATGACCTCGGCTTCCTGCTCTTCGAGAATACCAGAAAGGCACAGTCTGCCGCCCCGGGCGAGATGGCCCACCAGGGCCGGCGCCAGCACCTTGAGCGGGTTGGTCAGGATGTTGGCCAGCACAACATCGGCCTTGAGGCCGGCGGTGTGTTCGAGATCGACGACCTCCACCGCGCAGTCGTTGGCCAGGGCGTTGTCGCGCGTGGCGATTGCCGCTTGCGGGTCGATGTCGGCGGCGCGCACCGGACTTGCGCCCAGGCGGGCGGCGGCGATCGCGAGGATGCCCGACCCGCAACCATAGTCAAGCACCGAACAACCGGCAAGCGGCGCCGAATCGAGCCAGCGCAGGCACAGGCGGGTTGTGGGATGGCTGCCCGTGCCGAATGCCAAACCGGGATCGAGGCGGATAACGATCGCTTGCGGATCGGGCGCTGCGTGCCAGGTCGGCACGATCCACAGGCGCGCGGATACCCGGATGGGGTCGAATTGCGACTGTGTCTGCCGCACCCAATCCTGATCGGCGACAAGCCTTGCCTCGTATGGCGGCGGCGCGATGCCGCAGGCGCCTGCGGCCGCTGCCACGACGGCGGACGGGTCGGATGCGCCCGGCAGCAGGGCAACCACCCGATTGCGCTGCCAAACCCGGCCGACGGCGGCGCCGGGTTCGCCGAAAATGGGTTGCTCGCCGCTTCCTCCTGCGTCGGCGTCCTCGACACTGACCGAGAGTGCGCCTGCGTCCATCAGGGCGTCTGAAAGCGCTTCGGCGACGTTCTCGTCGCACAGGCATACCGCCTCCAGCCACGACATGATGTTCGGCCCTCCCTTGGACGATGCATGGTTCATGACAGCATCTCGCCTCTCATGAGGCCGTCATGATCCTGAAAAGCATTGACGGCGCGGCGCCAGGCGCGGTGCAGCGCTCGTCGCAGGCTACCGACGCTGCCGCGCGCCGTCGCCTAGGCGTTTTTCAGCGCCGCCAGTTTCTTCTCGAGATAGTGGATGCTGGTGCCGCCTGCGATGAAATGGGTGTCGTCCATCAATTGCCGGTGCAGCGGCAGGTTGGTGCGTATGCCTTCGACGATCATTTCCGAGAGCGCGATACGCATGCGCGCCAACGCCTGGTTGCGGTCGCCGCCGAAGGCGATCACCTTGCCGATCATCGAATCGTAGTTGGGCGGCACGAAGTAGTTTGCATAGGCGTGCGAGTCGACGCGAATGCCCGGGCCGCCGGGCGGGTGGTAGGAGGTGATGCGTCCCGGCGAGGGGGTGAAGTCGAACGGATCTTCGGCGTTGATCCGGCACTCGATCGCATGCCCCTTCAACTGGATGTCGCGCTGCCGGAATCCAAGGCGTTCGCCGGCGGCGACCCGGATCTGCTGTTGTACCAGATCGACGCCGGTGATCATCTCGGTGACCGGATGTTCCACCTGGATGCGGGTGTTCATCTCAATGAAGAAGAATTCGCCGTCCTCGTACAGGAACTCGAAGGTGCCGGCGCCGCGGTAGCCGATCTTCTTGCAGGCTTCCGCACAGCGTTCGCCGATGCGATCGACCAGTCGGCGCGGTATGCCCATGGCCGGCGCCTCCTCGATGATCTTCTGATGGCGCCGCTGCATCGAACAATCACGCTCGCCCAGCCAGACGGCGTTGCGGTGTTCGTCCGCCAGCACCTGGATCTCGATGTGGCGCGGATTCTCGAGGAACTTCTCCATATAGACCGTCGGGTTGCCAAAGGCCGCCTGGGCTTCGCTGCGTGTCATGTTGACGGCATTGATCAACGCGGCCTCGGTATGGACCACGCGCATGCCGCGCCCGCCGCCGCCGCCCGAGGCCTTGATGATCACCGGGTACTTGACTTCGCGCGCGATCTTGACGATTTCCTTGGGGTCGTCCGGCAAGGCGCCGACCGAACCCGGGACAGTCGGCACGCCCGTCTTGATCATTGCCTGCTTGGCCGATACCTTGTCGCCCATCAGGCGAATCGAATCGGCGCGCGGGCCGATGAACACGAAGCCGCTCTTTTCCACCCGTTCGGCGAAATCGGCGTTTTCCGACAAGAACCCGTAGCCCGGATGGATTGCCTCGGAATCGGTGACTTCGGCGGCGCTGATGATCGCCGCCATGTTCAGGTAGCTCTGCGTGCTCGGCGGCGGGCCGATGCAGACCGATTCATCTGCCAGCTTGACGTATTTGGCCGATGCGTCCGCTTCCGAATGGGCAACGACGGTGCGAATGCCCATCTCGCGGCAGGCGCGCTGGATGCGCAATGCGATTTCGCCGCGGTTGGCGATCAGGATCTTGCCGAACATCGGCATTGCCTCCGGGCTCTGGCGTTATTCGATGATGAAAAGGGTTTGGCCATACTCGACCGGCTGGCCGTTTTCCAGCGCGGCCTGGGTGATCGTGCCTGCATGCTCTGCCTGGATTTCGTTCATCAGCTTCATCGCCTCGATGATGCACAGAACGTCGCCCACTTTCACTTCGGAGCCGATCTCGACATAGGGTTTGGCGCCAGGTGACCCGGACCGGTAAAAGGTGCCGACCATCGGTGCCTTGACGGCAACACCTTTGGGCTCGGCTTCGACGGCAATCGCCGCTGGTGTGGCTACGGGCGGGGGCGCCATTTGCAGCGGTTGCGGCTGCGCCACCATGGTGCCCTGCTGGTAACTGCCGGCAGCCGGGCCTTTGACAATGCGTACTTTTTCTTCGCCTTCCGTGACTTCGAGTTCAGTAATTCCGGAACCCTCAACCAGCTCGATCAGGGTTTTAAGTTTGCGTAAGTCCATCGAATCACCCCTCAAAATCGATCAAATGCTTCAAGCAAGCGGCTCTTGGCAAAACGTGTGAGCCGCAAGCGGCAGTCAGGTCCACGCATGCTTTGCGGGACCTGCCAGCGTTGGTGCTTTAGCTGAAATCCTTGCGGAAGCGCGCATATTAACGGAAATTCACCTTTCAAGGGTGCGCAAGGACGCTTCGCGCAGCTCTTCATAGCTGATTCTGCCGAGGCGCTTTACGATCACTCTTCCGGTCGCG
>JAYVST010000022.1:0-4030 GCA_043775255.1 Burkholderiales bacterium | reverse complement strand
AAGGCGCCGTGGCCCCAGTTCATGCCGATCGACTTGCGCACCGGGCCGTTGACGATCGCCAGGGGCGCGATCACGTGGGTGGTGGCCTGGATCGCGTTCAAGTTGAAATGGGACTCGCACATCGCGCGCATCGCCGTGCGCAGGACCGGCGCGTAGATCGGCAGGCAACCCGCCATCACGGCATTGATCGCCAGCACCCGGCGCGTCAGATTGCCCCAGCGCGGCGGCACGCGCGCCTCAAGCAACTTCGGGTCGCCACCTAGAGCCGCGACCATCGCGTCGATCTTGTCCGGCGTCGGCGGCACCACCGGCAAGCCGTCGGTGTAGCCCTGCTCGAAATACCATTCCTGCGGGTCGGCGTCGTTGAAGGGCGTCATGTCCGTGTCCGGACTGAAGGCCGCGCTCTGTGAAAGTGCCTGCACCTATGCGAACTCCTGCGATTTGCGTCAACCCAATTTAACATAGGGACAATGTCTGCCACCGCACATGTCTGCCGCCGCACATGTCTGCCACCGCACATGTCTGCCGCCGCATTCTCAAGGCCCAACCACCGCGCCTCCGGTCACCCCGAGCGCCGGCGCCGTTCCTCGATTTCCCTGCGGATTCTCTCGATCTCCAGCCGCTTCGCCTCCGCCGTTCCCCATTTCGGCGGGGTGGGCGCCGCCTGCCGGCCCATGGCCGCGACCTCAGCACGGTATCGCGCGCTCGATTCCTCGAACTCGCGCATTTCACGCTCGCGCGCCAGTGTGTCGGCCTGTTCCCGCGCTAAGGCCTGCTCGTACACGACGGGGATTGTGCGTGCCGGCAGACCGGCCAGCGCCAGGTAGTCGTCTACGCCTGCCCAAATAAAGTCCCAGGCGAATTCCGCGACGAAGGGCAGGTTGAGCGCCTGGTAAATCGGGACCCACGCTTCGGTGTCGCCCACCTTGCGCCGCACCGACAGCGCGGAACTGATCTGGTACCAGCCTTGCGACACTCGTTCGAACAAGGACCGGTTGTAGGCGTAGTCACGCTCGACTTCGTTGCGCGACAGTACATTCGACAAGTGCGCGCGCTTGTTGCGCTCGGGCCGAACGACATTGGCAGGAAGGTGTTTCCAGGCCTCGAGTACGGCTTGCGCCTCGAACGCTGCATAGGGCCGCCGCTGCCAGTGGGTGAAGCGCGTCGCGAACAGCGCCCAGAGCGTCTGGAACAGGAAATACTCGGTCAAGTGGCGGTCGATGCGCACCAGGCGTTCGCCGGTATTCACATCCACCGACGCGGGCGCGAGCGATTCGTAGAGCGCGACGAACGGTCCGCGCGCGAAAGCCGGGTCGCGAAAAGCCTCGCGCATCGCCCAGTGCAAGGCATTGCTGCCGAAATGGTCGGTGGCTTCGCGGTCGGCGCCGCGTTCGATCAAGGCTTCGACCAGCGCGACGTTGCCGGCAGCCGCGGCCGCCATCAGCGGCGTGAGGTTCATCGGCAGGCGGTGCTCCAGTCCGTGCTGATCGCACTGGCGCAGGATGTCCTTGAAGTTGCGCGCGAAATACGTGACGTAGGTCTTGCGCCCGAAGGTGGCGCGCTGCGCATCGAACGCCTGTGCGACGTCAAATCGCGCCTCTTTCACCAGCCCCGCAGCCAGCACCGGCAAGTCGTGGCAGGTGGCGATGTCAAACAGTTGCTGCCTGTGCTTGGCGCCCGGCGCCTGCTCGCGAAAAACCTTGATCAGCAGTTCCTGCGTGCGCGCCTGGTCGAATACCGGCCAGGGCACCGGCGTCTGTCTGAGGATGCCGCGCCGGATCGCCTCGGCCTGCTCTTCCTTGCCCTGCAGTTCGAGCTTGCGCGCCTCCTTTTGCCAGTCCTCCAGGCTCGATTGCCGCGCCTCCACATTGACCTGTCCGCCCGCCGACAAATCCAGCAAGGACAGGAGCGGATGTTGCGTGTCCGACTCGATGAGGTAGAGGTTGCGCGTGGCGCGGGTCAGCGCCACATACAGCGCGTTGACGAAGAACTTGTAGATTTCCAGCGACTTGTCGGCCTTGTCGCGGGCGCGCCGGTAATCGAGTTCCAAGACGGCCAGATCCTCCCGGCGCACGCCCTCGGCGATTTCGGCGAATTCGGCGCGGTGATCCGAGACAAAGCGATAGAGCACGATGTTGCCGTACTCTAAGCCCTTGGCCTCGTGCACCGAAAACAGGAGCGGGGTCGAAAAATGCTTGCGCGCCTCCGCCTTGTCTTCGTCGCGCATGACCAGCACGGCGAACTCGGTGGATTGCCGAATGCGCCGATCGAGGTCTTTCTTGGTGGCGTCCTTGTCGGCCATCAGGTTGACGACACCATCGTCGGCGCCGACCGCCTGCACCAGGAAGTTGCTCTCGCGGTCGATCGAGCCGAAGCGCGCCTGCTTGATTTTCAGCAACTGGTTGGCCACCCGCGTGGCCTCTCGGCCGTTGCGGAAATTCGCCGCCAGCACGCGCAACTGCTGGCGTTCGGCCAGCGCCGGTTCATTCCAGAACAGGCTCTTGACTTGCGCCCAGGAGAAGAAATTCGGGTGCACGATCTGGTTCGAATCGCCGCACAGCAGGAAATTGCCGGGCTTCCTGAGCGTCTTGAGCACCAGGGCAAGCTGCACCTGCGTGAGGTCCTGCACTTCATCGATGACAATGAAGTCATAGCGCGGCCGCGCACGAGCCAGCCATTCATGTGCGACTAAGTTCAGGTCGTACAACCCGGCTTCGGCGAGCCAGCCGCGATAACGCTCGAACACGTCATAGACCGCGTCGCGCTGCTCCTCGGCGAAAATGGACTGGCGCACTCCGAGCGCGCGATAGGCTTCGCGCGACAGGACGCCGCCGGCCGCCGCAGTGATGACCCCGCGAATTTCCTCGAAGGCCTGATGCGCGTCGATGTCGCGAAAGTTCTGGCGCATCCGCGCGATCCAGCCGGCGAAGTCGCGCCAGCGCACTTCGCGTCCCGCCGGCACGTGAATCGACTCCACGAATTCACCGTAGGCTACGAACACCGCTTCCTGCCCGGCCGGCTCGAAGCCGTTGCCGTAGTAGAGGTCGCGCGCGCCGTGCGCGAGATACGCCGAATGCGTGACATAGAGCACTTCGCCTTCCGCGAGCTTGAGCTTTTCCAGGGTCAGCGCGGTCTTGCCGCTGCCGGCGCTGCCGACCACCACCAGCGGCGCCGGCTGGCGGTAAATCGCCTCTTGCGCGTCATCGAAGGAGATCGGCTTGTCGAGCAGATGCATCGTGGCATGTTCCGGGTGCAGATAGCGCAGGGGCCGCGCTTCGCGCGCGGCATCGGCCACATCGCAATCGGGAATCGCGGATTCGTCGATGACTGTCCCGCGCAGAAAGCGGGACTTGTCGTAGCCATGATTCAGGATGACTTCAAGCATCAGGGCGCACACCTCGTCGCCGTGCCGCACCAATGTGAACAACAGCCGGTTCGCGTCGTCGAGGCGGGCGCGATAGAACTTGCCGTGCGCGTGACCGATGAGCTTCTTGACCTGCGCGGCGCGAAAGTCGCCGGCGGCGATTGCGCCGGTCACCTTGCCGTAGGACTTGGCGACGCGCGCGGTGTCGAGCCCGATGTATTCGAGGATTCTCATTGGGGAAATAGTAGCGCGATCAGTCGCGAAGAAACGCGATGAAACGCAGATACGGGATTTTCGCACTGATGCAGCGATTTTCGGTTGCGCCCGATCCAGATTCCACCGGAATACGATCGCCCCGGTGCCACGCGCAATGCCGCCGGCCGCTGTGCGGCGGCTTGAATTTCGAATGCGAGGCGCGCAGCGCGGAATCGCCGTCCACCGACTAAAGTGCCTTCCATGGTCGATAATCGCGAAGGACACGCCATGAGCAAGACCGACAACTTCACGTCATGAGCATGACCGACCAGATCACGTCCGACCTGTTTCCCCAGGCGCAATCGTCGTCTTGCGACCCGTCGATGCAAAGCGTGCTCGGCGCCGGCGCATTGCTGATGCGCGGCCTGGCACTCCCCCGAATGGACGCGCTTTGGTCCGATCTGCGGGACG
>JAYVST010000021.1:0-3190 GCA_043775255.1 Burkholderiales bacterium | reverse complement strand
CCAATGCGCGTATCCGCCGATCCGTCCATCCGCCCATCCGCCCTATGTCGGTGCGTGCAGTTGTCCACCCGCCCCAGCTCGCAAGACGACCGACCCCAGCACACAAGACCACCGACCTCAGCTCACCAGACCACGCGCCCGAGTGCCGCCTGGCCCGCGTTGCGCGGGACCGGGTGCATGGGATAATCGATCGATGAAAACGATAGCGCTTGCCTTGCGCATGTTCACGCGCGATGCCCGCGCAGGCGAGTTGCGCTTGCTGCTGGTGGCCTTGGCGATCGCCGTGGCCAGCGTCACTTCCGTGGGTTTTTTCGCGGATCGCATCGGCCGCGCCTTGAGCCTGGAATCGCATCAACTCATCGGTGCCGATTTCGTCCTCTCCGGCGACCGGCCGTTGCCGCCGGAATTCGGGCAGGAGGCGCGTCGGCGCGGACTGGCCACGGCGCAGGCAATCAATTTTCCCAGCATGGCCAGTCGGGGGGCGCAATCGCACCTGGCCGGTTTCAAGGCAGTCAGCGGCAGCTACCCGCTGCGTGGCAGTCTCAGGGTGGCGCCGGATCGCAACCTGCCCGATGAGCGCACCCGCGAAGTGCCCGCGCGCGGCGCCGTTTGGCTCGACGAGCAGCTTGCCGCCGGTCTCGCAGCGCGTCCGGGAGACATGATCGGCGTGGGCGACACCAGTCTGCGTTTCGACCGGGTGATCACCCTGGAGCCGGACCGCGGCGCGAGCTTTTTCGCCGTCGCGCCGCGCCTCTTGTTCAACCTCGACGACCTCGCCGCCACCGCGCTGGTGCAGGTCGGCTCGCGCGTGACGTATCGTCTGCTGGTGGCGGGGGACGAGAAGGCGATGGCGCAATACGTCGCCTGGGCGACTCCGAAAGTGGGGCGCGGGCAATGGGTGGAGGAAATCTCCAATGCGCGCCCCGAAGTGCGGTCGACGATCGAACGGGCACAGCAGTTCCTCGGACTGGTGGCTCTTTTGGCGGTCATTCTTGCCGCCGTTTCGATCGCCCTGGCCGCACGCCGCTTCATGCAACGCCACCTCGATGGCTGCGCGGTGCTGCGCTCGATGGGGGCGGCGCAGTCGACACTCTTGACGCTCTTTCTGGTGGAGTTTTTGCTGCTGGGAGTGATCGGGTCCGCCGTTGGCACCGCACTGGGGTATGGCACCCATGCCTTGCTGGTGCAGTTGCTGGGTTACCTGGTGGCTGCGCAGTTGCCCAGCGCCACCTGGTTGCCGGCGCTGCAGGGATTCGCCACCGGGACGCTGCTGCTGCTGGGGTTCGCCCTTCCACCCCTGATCCAGTTGGCCGGCGTGCCGCCGATCCGTGTGATCCGGCGCGAGGTGGGCGAGCCGCGTCCGGCAACGTTGCTGGCCTATGGGATGGGCGGCGCGGTGCTGGTTCTCCTGGTGCTCTGGCAGGCGCGCGACCTCAAGCTCGGCCTTATTGCCGCAGCCGGTTTCGCCGCGGCGCTCGGCGTGTCGGCGCTTCTGACTTATGGCGCTTTGCGCTTGCTGGCGCGCCTGCGTGGCGAAGGCGGGTTTTCCTGGCGCTACGGCATTGCGGCGATGCGCCGGCGCAGTCTGGCCACCGTCACCCAGGTGGTGGCGTTGAGCCTGGGTCTGGCCGCGCTCCTGATGCTCACGGTGACCCGCGGCGACCTGGTTCAGCAATGGCAGGGGCGCCTGCCGCCCGACGCGCCGAACCGATTCGTGATCAATCTGCAACCGGACCAGCGTCCAATGTTCAATGCGGCTTTCGCTGCGGCCGGGTTGCCGCAGCCGGATTCCTACCCGATGATCCGCGGCCGCCTGATCGCCGTCAACGGCCGACCGATCGGTCCGGAAGCCTTCAAAGAGGCCCGCGCGAAACGCCTGGTCGATCGCGAGTTCAATCTTTCATATATGCACGACCTGCCCGCCCACAACCGGATTTCCGCCGGGCGCTGGTTCGACGCCGCGCCCGGGGCCGCCTTGTCGGTCGAGGAGGGCATCATGAAAACGCTTGGTCTGGCGCTGGGCGACCGGCTCACCTATGAGGTAGCCGGACGCGAGTTCGTTGCCCCCATCACCAGCGTGCGCAAGCTCGACTGGGATTCGATGCGCGCGAACTTCTTCGTCATCGCGCCGCCGGCCTTGCTGGAAGGTTTTCCGCAGACCTACATGACGGCCTTTCATCTGCCGGCCGCGCGAGCTGGGCTGGTTTCCGACCTGGTCACACGTATGCCGAACCTCACGGTGGTCGATGTCGGGGCACTGCTTGCGCAGGTCAGAAGCGTGATCGATCAGGTGGTGGCCGCGGTCCAGTTCATCTTCATTTTTGCGCTGGCCGCCGGGCTTACGGTGCTGTACGCGGCCCTGACGGCCAGCCAGGACGAGCGCGTGCGCGAGACCGGCATCATGCGTGCGCTTGGCGCCTCGTCGGTGCAGTTGAAGCGCGCGCAGTGGGCGGAATTCTTAGTCACCGGCGGTCTGGCCGGGCTGTTTGCCGCCTCCATCGCCTTCGCCGTCGGTGCGGCGGTCAGCGAATTCGTGCTCAATCTGCAGGTCAGTTTCAACCCGTGGTTGTGGGTGGCCGGCATCGGTAGCGGCGCGGCATGCGCGGTGGCCGGCGGCGTGCTGGCGCTATCGGGTGCGCTCAAGCGCGCGCCGGTAGCGACACTGCGTGAGTTCGCCTGAGAGCCTGTGCGCAATTCTCTTGCGCGGCCCGATCTCGGGCCTGTGCTGCTCACCGTACAGGCGTACGGCTGCGTTGCTCAACCCGACCTCGAACCGCTCGCCACGAAATCTTCACAGGCGCTGAGTAAACGTGATTTGCATGGGCGATAGCGGGCAACAGGCGGCCGGGCCGACACCCTATGCGCTGCTCGGGGGCGAGTCCGGTGTCTTTGCGCTGGTCGACCGCTTCTACGACCTGATGGCCTATGCGCCGGAGTATCACGCCCTACGCAAACTGCACCCGGCCGCGTTGCACGGCTCGCGCGACAAGCTGAAATGGTTTCTTTCCGGATGGCTGGGCGGGCCGCCGCTCTACGTCGAAAACGTGGGGCAGCCGATGCTGCGCGCGCGCCACCTGCCCTATCGTATCGATCTGGCCGAACGGGACCAGTGGCTTGCCTGCATGGCCGCAGCGATGGCGGACCAGGGCTGGCCGGAAGCACTCATGCAGGGCTTGCAGGAGGCTTTTTT
>JAYVST010000020.1:0-11198 GCA_043775255.1 Burkholderiales bacterium | reverse complement strand
GTGCCGAGTTGTACTTAACTGTAGCGACAGCGCAAGCGCGCCTTCGGGGACGGCGCCATTGGCCCAAAAGAGCTATTTCTCTTGTGCTGCGGCGGTGCTAGGCTGTTTCTCGCTGTGGCCCGACTTCCGACTTGTTTGGGCAATTTCGCCATCAGTGTGAATCTCTCGCCACTCCAATCGCTTCAGCGTACTTGCAGCCAAACCCGGTTTCGAAGACATTGCGCGAGACCTTCCTTCCCGTTACCCGTGAGGAGATCAAAATGCGATATGCAAGGTTCATGGCGTTTGTTGCGGTATCGATCATGTGCTTTTTGTCAGGGGCGCAAGCAGCTCCGGTGACGCTAACCAAACTCACCGGATTGACCGGCGGCGCACTGGCAGCGACGGCCGTTTATCAGGCGGACTTGTCCACGGCCGGGTTGGGGTCGATTCTTTCGATCAGCATACGTGACAACAGCGGTACCCTGGGTGGGTCGCCAGGTCAATTCACCGGCTTCGACTTAGATGCCATCAAGCTTTCAACCACCAACTGCGCCGACGCCGCTTGCGCAAAGGCGGCGGTCGGCCTCTCGGTGTTCGATTTTGTCGGCGGCACTTCGTTTGTGCCTGGGACGCAGCGACCGGTGGCGGACCCGAAACTTTTCGGCACCGATGGCTCGGGCACCGCCGTAGACGACCTGGTTGCCACACTCGGACTTTTCGACGGTGAGTCCACTACGGCCATCCCGGGGGCCTTCGGCTTTCTGAGCATGGGTGATGACGGTTTCCTGAATTTCAACCTGACTGCCGGCGTGTCGACCGCCGGGCTGTTCCTGTATATCGGCGAAGTCGGCGACAACGGCGAGGCTGCGGCGAGCGACATTCAGGTTCGTGATAGTCGTCGCGTGCCTGAACCGGGGTCGTTGGCGCTGGTGTGCGTTGCCTTGGTAGGCTCGGTTACTCGTCGCGGTCGCAGGGGCGTTGGTCGGCCCTGAAATCGCGCCGGCCAAGGTTGTCGGTTGGTTGGACTCCCTGCCGGTGCTGACGGCGCCCATTCCTCAAGGGAATGCGTAATGCTGCTATCGTCGTGCGATTGCGCAGGCGCGTGTGCGAAGCCGTGCGCCCTTGTTGACTGCAATTGGCCCGCGTTGAATGGGGCTGGCGTTGCGTCACGCGTGTGCCAAGCTAGTCTTTCCCGAGCATCTCGCCCATCTCCCGCCCCCGATCGCTCGCCGCCTTCATCGCGGCGGCGATGTTGCCGGCGATGTCGAACTCGTTCATCACCGCCAGCGCTGCTGCTGTGGTGCCGCCTTGCGAGGTAACCCGCTCACGTAAAGTTGCAAAGGTCTCGGGCGAAGCTGCCGCCAGTTGTGCCGCGCCGACTACCGTTTGCAACGCGAGTTGGCGCGCTGTAGCGTCTTCTAAGCCCAGCGCGCGGCCACCGGCGTGCAGCGCTTCGAGGAAATAGAAGACATAGGCCGGGCCGCTGCCGGAGAGGGCAGTCACCGGATCGAGCAGGTCTTCGCTTGCGACCCACACGGTCTGACCGACAGCGGCCAATACGCGCTCGGCGTCCATTCTGCGCGAGACTTCCACGCCGGGACCGGCATACAGGGCGGTGATGCCCTGGCCGATCAATGCCGGCGTGTTGGGCATGGTGCGCACCAATTTGGAGTGGCCACCGAGCCAGCGACCCAGATCCGCCAGACGGGTACCGGCGGCAATTGACAGCACGGTCTGGTTTGTGAGGAACGGGGCCACCGTCAATGCGGCTTCGCGCATGTTCTGCGGCTTGACAGCCATGACGATCATTTGGCAGGAAGCAAGCGATGCATCGGCTGCGGCAAGCGCGCCTACACCGAGGTCGCGCGCGATCCGCTCGCGGCCTTCAGGGCTGATTTCCACCACGGTGATTTCCGCCGCGTTGAAGCCATTGGCCTTGAGCCCACCGATGAGCGCGGTGGCCATGTTGCCGCCGCCGATGAATGCGATGTTCATGGGGTTTTGGTCCTGGTTCCGAATATGGCGGTGCCTACCCGCACGATGGTAGCGCCTTCGAGGATGGCGGCTTCGAGGTCGGCCGACATGCCCATAGACAGGGTGTCGCAACCCAGGCCGCGTGCGTTAAGTTGCCCCAGCAGCAAGCGCAGTTCGCGAAACGGGGCGCGTTGCCCTTCGATTGTCGCGGCGGACTGGGGGATTGTCATGAGGCCGCGCAGTTTGAGGCGCGGAAGCGCGGCCACCGCAACGGCCAGGTCGGCAATCGCTGCCGATTCGATGCCGCTTTTGCTGGTTTCGCCGCTGATGTTGACCTGCAGGCAGACCTGCAGGTCGGGGAGGTGCTGCGGGCGCTGGGCTGAAAGACGCTCGGCGATTTTCAATCGATCGATGCTGTGTACCCAGGTGAAATGTTCGGCGATGACGCGGGTCTTGTTGCTCTGGATCGGCCCGATGAAGTGCCACTCCAGGCCCAGGTTCGCGAGTGCGAGGATTTTTGCCACACCTTCCTGGACGTAGTTCTCGCCAAAGCTATCGAGGCCGGCCGCATGGGCCGCCGCGACCGCTGCGGCGTCGAAGGTCTTGCTGACCGCGAGCAGGTGCACGGATTCGGTCGCGCGTTGCGCCCTTTCGCATGCCAACGTCATGAGCGCGCGAACTTCGCGCACCTTCTCTGCTATTGCGGATGCCAAAGGCATGTTAATCTTTTGATGGTCATGAAGGGGTGCTCGATTCGCGGAGGGGTCCGCCGGTGCACCACCCGACACCAGACGGAGAATTATAGATGGACATATCAGAACTTTTGGCCTTCGTGGTCAAGAACAAGGCGTCCGACCTGCATCTGTCGGCCGGCCTGCCGCCCATGATCCGCGTCCACGGCGACGTGCGCCGCATCAATTTGCCTGCGATGGACCATTCCGAAGTGCATGGGATGATCTACGACATCATGAACGACGGTCAGCGCAAGGCCTACGAGGAAAACCTGGAATGCGACTTTTCCTTCGCCATTCCCAACCTTGCGCGCTTTCGCGTAAACGCTTTCGTGCAGAACCGCGGGGCCGGCGCGGTCATGCGGACCATTCCTTCCAAAATATTGTCCCTGGAAGAACTGGGTGCGCCGAAAAGCTTCGGCGACATCGCCAATCAGCCGCGTGGCATTGTGCTGGTGACCGGCCCGACCGGTTCCGGCAAATCGACCACGCTGGCGGCGATGGTCAACCACATCAACGAAAACGAGTATGGCCATATCCTGACGGTGGAAGACCCGATCGAGTTTGTGCATGAATCCAAGAAATGCCTGATCAACCAGCGTGAAGTCGGCCCCCACACGCTTTCGTTCAACAACGCCCTGCGCTCGGCACTGCGCGAGGATCCGGATGTGATCCTGGTGGGCGAAATGCGCGACCTGGAGACCATTCGCCTGGCGCTGTCGGCGGCGGAAACCGGCCACTTGGTGTTCGGCACGCTTCACACCAGTTCGGCCGCCAAGACCATTGACCGCATTGTCGATGTGTTTCCGGCAGCCGAAAAGGAAATGGTTCGATCGATGCTGTCGGAGTCGATCCGTGCGGTCATCTCGCAGACCCTGCTCAAGACCAAGGACGGCAACGGCCGCGTGGCGGCGCACGAGATCATGATCGGCACGCCCGCCATCCGCAACCTGATCCGCGAAAACAAGATCGCGCAAATGTATTCCGCGATCCAGACCGGCCAGCAGTTCGGCATGCAGACGCTCGACCAGAACCTTACCGACCTGGTCAAGCGCAACGCCGTGTCGTCCGCCGAAGCGCGCAACAAGGCGGCCAACAAGGACAATTTCGCCGGCTGATCGCGCGGCTGTAACCGACCACCGGAGAGCAACACAATGGAACGCGACCAGGCAACCAAATTCATGTACGACCTGCTCAGGCTCATGCTGAGCAAGAAAGGGTCGGACCTGTTCATTACTTCCGGCTTCCCGCCCGCGTTCAAGATCGACGGCAAGATGACGCCGGTGTCGAACCAGCCGTTGACGCCGGTACATACGCAGGATCTTTGCCGCGCGATCATGAACGACAAGCAGGCTGCCGAGTTCGAGGCGCGCAAGGAGTGCAATTTCGCCATCTCGCCGGCCGGCATCGGACGCTTTCGCGTCAACGCATTCGTGCAGCAGGGCAGCATGGGCATGGTGCTGCGCGTGATCACCTCGAATATTCCGAAGTTCGAGGAGCTCAAGGTGCCGCCGGTGTTGAAGGATGTGTCGATGACCAAGCGCGGGCTGGTCATCATGGTGGGCGGCACCGGCTCCGGCAAATCGACCACGCTGGCGGCGATGATCGGCTACCGCAACGAGAATTCCTACGGCCATATCATCACCATCGAGGATCCGATCGAGTACGTGCACCCGCACAAGAATTGCGTCGTGACCCAGCGTGAAGTGGGCGTCGATACCGATTCATGGGAGGCCGCGCTCAAGAACACCCTGCGTCAGGCGCCCGACGTCATTCTGATCGGCGAAATCCGCGAGCGCGAGACCATGGAGCACGCGATCGCGTTTTCCGAGACCGGTCACCTATGCATGGCCACCCTGCATGCGAACAGCGCCAATCAGGCCCTTGACCGCATCATCAACTTCTTTCCCGAGGAGCGACGCGGGCAACTGCTGATGGATTTGTCGCTCAACATGCGTGCGCTCATTTCGCAACGATTGATCCCCCTGAAGGACAGCAAGGGACGTGCGGCTGCGGTCGAAGTGATGCTCAATTCGCCCCTGATTTCCGATCTGATCTTCAAGGGCGAAGTGCACGAGATCAAGGAGGTCATGAAGAAGTCGCGCGAACTGGGTATGCAGACATTCGACCAGGCGCTGTTCGAATTGTATGAAGAAGGGCGCATCAGCTATGAAGATGCCCTGCGCAACGCCGATTCGGTCAACGACCTGCGCCTGATGATCAAGCTGCACAGCAAGGAATCCAAGACCAAAGATCTAGGCGAGAACATCGGTGGCCTGACGATCGTCTAGGACCGATTGGTGCGCCACCTGCGGTGACGTGACGCACCAAAATCGCCGGATTCGAGCGCGCACGTTGCGCGGCGCTCAAGGCGGCGTGAACGGATGTTGCCCTACATCGGCTGATTCGCCGCGCTGCGGTTTGACCCTGCAATCACCTGGAACTCGAACAGACGGCAATCGAGATCGCCGTTCATCAGGGGCGTGCGCCGACTGGCTTTGAGACGGATCAATTTTTCCATGCGCCGGTCGGCGGTGATGAAAAAGCAGTTCCAGCCGGAGTAGTTCTTTTTCAGCGCGTCGCCTAGGCGCGGGTAGAAGGCCGCGAGTTCGGCGTCTTCGCCCAGCCGTTCTCCATAAGGCGGGTTGGCGATCATGATGCCGCCGGTTGCCGGTGCCTTGAGGGACAGCAAGTCGCCGGGCCGTACCTGGATGATCTCGTCAACCCCGGCAGCAGTGAAATTTGCCAGCGTAGCGCGCAATGCTTCCTGGGACAGGTCACTGCCGAAAATCTTCGGGCGTGCTAGCGGGGTCCGGGGCCAGGTGTCGCGCAGGCGTTGCCATGCGGGCGCATCGAACCGTTTGAGGTTGTAGAAGCCGAAGCGACGTTTCTGACCCGGCGGTATCCCAAGCGCAATCTGCGCGGCCTCGATCAGGAAGGTGCCGCTGCCGCACATCGGATCGTACAGCGGGATGTCCGGGTTCCAACCGATCATGCGCAAAATGCCGGCGGCGAGATTTTCGCGGATCGGCGCGACTACATCGACCACGCGGTAGCCACGCTTGAAAAGTGCTTCGCCTGATGTGTCGAGGTAGAGCGTGGCGCGGCGCTCGTCGAGATAGGCGTATACGCGCACATCCGGCCCGAGCTTGGCGATGTTCGGGCGCAGGCCGGTATGTTCGCGCAGGCGGTCGCACACCCCATCCTTCACCGTAAGGGTTGCGAATTTGAGGCTTTTCAACGGACTGCGGGTGGCGATTACGTCCACGCGCAGGGTCTGGGTCGACGTGAAAAAATTTTCCCAGGCGGTCGCACGTGCCAGGGCATGCAGGTCCTGTTCGGTCGCGTAGGGCCCGGCAGCGACCCGCCAAAGCACGCGACTGGCCAGCCGCGAACCCAGATTGACGCGATAGGCCGACTCGAACGGGCCGCTGAAGGCAACGCCGCCGCCCGCGACGGCCGCATCCGCGATGCCCAGTTCTGCCAGCTCCGCGGCGAGATGGATCTCGAGCCCGCGGGGACAGGGTGCGAAGAAGTGTTCGGACACGAATCAGGCCGACAATGCGCGCTCGACGAAGTCAAGCCGGTCCTGGCCCCAAAACAACTCCCCATCGATGACATAGGTCGGCGCGCCGAACACCTGGTGTTCGATCGCTTCGGACGTGTGGCGGTCGTAGGCCGCAGCTGTCGCAGTGTCGCGGGCGGCGTCGAGCAGGGCGCGCCCATCCAGCCCGACGCTTCGCGCGATCGACATGAGGGTGTCGGATTCGGCAAGGTTTTTCTCTTCGGCCCAAACGGCGCGCAGCATCGCGCCGGCCAGGCGCATGCAGGCGTCTGCGCCCTCTGCGATGCATGCGGTCAGCATCAGGCTGGCGGTAATGGCGTCAACCGGGAAGTGCTTCGGTTCAAGCGTAAGCGGCAGTTGCAGGTGCGAGCGCCAGCGCTTCAATTCCATCATGCGGTAGGCCTGACGTTGCGCAGGCCGTTGCTTGAGCGGCAAGCCACCGGAAACCGGGAATATCTTGCCGTAGTCGACCGGTTTGGGGCGCACGAGCGCGCCGGCTTTCCCAGCCATGGCCGTGAAGCGCTCGTGGCCAAGATAGGCCCAGGGTGAGGCGGGCGTTAAATAGTAATCGACGGTCTTGGACATGTATTTTTCTATAAGGTGGGTTTGAGAACGACTAAGAAGACCGTGAAGAACAGGACAGGCGCGGCGGGAATTTCGTTCAACCAGCGATAAAACGTCGCGGAATGCCGGTTGCGGTCCTGCGCGAACGCGCGCAGCAGAATGCCGAGATAGGCGTGATGTGCGATCAGGATCGCAACCAGCAGCAGTTTGGCATGCATCCACGCATCGCCCTTGCCGATTCCATAGTGCAGGTAAAGCGTCAGGCCCGCCACTACGGCGAGTACTGCGGAGGGCGTCATGATGCCCTGGTACAGTCGCCTTTCCATAACTTTAAATCGTTCGATGCCGATGCCGTCGGTTGCCTGGACGTGATAGACGAACAGCCGCGGCAGGTAAAACAGCCCGGCGAACCAGGTGACGACAAATATGATGTGCAGGGCCTTGATCCAGAGCATGCCGATGCTGTTTCACGGACGTCGTCCTGCGCGATTGCGCGAACTGGCGTGCCTATAATGGGTTGTGCAAGACGGGTTCGCGTTTGCAAGCGAGTTGGAAAGTTGCAAGCGCGAACATGCTTCGAACATCGTTGACCGACACCGAAATTGTCTCATGCGCGTGCTGATCGTGGACGAGAACGCGGATTTCCGGCTGGTGCTGGCGGAATACCTGCAGGAAGGCCTGAACGCCGCGGCAGGTGCGGCCGCGCCTGACCGGGCAGGCCCGCCTGAGGCGCTGGAAGTGCGCGAATGGGACCCGGCGGCGCGTGGCCTGCCGATGCCGCAGGATGGATTCCGGCTGGATTTCGACGTCATCCTGATCGACTCCAACATCGAACCCGACGATCCGGTCGAGTGGTTGAGCGGCATGCGAGCTGCCTTCAAGCGCCTGCCGCCAGTGGTCATGCTCACCAGCAGTCGCGATGCCGTCGATTTGCCGATGAAGGCGCATCGGGCAGGCGTCGTCGGCAGCTTGCCGCGCCTGAAGCTGACCGCCAGGCGTCTATACGAGGCGCTTGCAGATGCGGTGCAGGAGCGCAAGCAGGCCGAGACCATCGAACGCAGCCTCGTCGGCAGCGCGCAGTTGTCCGTCCCGTTCGGGATTGCAACTGCGAGTAGTGGCGCAAGCACCGCTGTCGGCACTTCAGCGCCGATTCGCGAGGCATCCACAGCCGAGCCGAAGATTCCCGGTTACCTGCTGCAACGCCTGATCGGCAAGGGCGGCACCGCGCATGTCTATCTGGCGCGCCGCGAGGCCGACGGACTCGAACTTGTGCTCAAAGTGCTGTTGCCGGAATTCGCCGCGGAAACTCGGGTAGTGGAGCGTTTCATGCAGGAATTTTCGCTGATCCAGAAGATCCAGAGTGCGCATGTGACGCGCATCTACGATCTCAACTACGATCGTGGCGTGGCCTACCTGGCGATGGAGTACTTCGGCGCCGGCGACCTGCATGAAAGGATGCGCGAAGGTTCCGCGCCCTTGCCCGCCCTGAAGCTTTTCGCCCAGATCGCACGCGCGCTCGATGCGATTCACGGGGCCGGGGTGGTACACCGCGACCTGAAGCCCCACAACATCATGTTCCGCGACCGGCACCACCTGGCGATCGTCGATTTCGGCGGCGCCAAGGCGGTCGGAGAGGAAAGCGGGATTACAAGAGTAGGTCAGGTGGTGGGCACGCCCAACTACATGAGCCCGGAACAGATTCTGGGGCAGACGCTGGACGCGCGCAGCGATCTCTACAGCCTGGGTGTGATCCTGCATCAGCTTTTGACGGGCCGCAAACTCTACCAGGCGCGCAGCACTGCGGATTTGCTCGACATGCATGTCAATGCGCCGATACCGAATTTGCCCGATCGGCTGGCCGGGTTTCAGCCCCTGCTGGAACGCCTGGTGGCGAAAAAGCGGGAAGATCGATTCGAATCGGCGCGCGAGCTTTACGGCCATATCGTGGCATAGCAGCCTGCCGCGTCCTGGGACGGCCCGGAGGTCGGTGGCAACGGCGAAGCCTCGCATCCCGGCGCGCGGCGCAACTGTATCCGGCGAGTGCGCCGGTCAGAGCTGCGCAACGTCAGGGGCCGACTTCGGTCGCCGTTACAAGGCCTTCGATCAGGGGCGTTCGCCCGAGCGATCCCACAGATTCGGCGTCACCACGCTTGAATATCCGGAGATGAATTCCGCAGGGGCGCCTGAATCCGACGCGAAGACATGGCGCCGCACCGCGCCGATGTTCGCACCGTAGCAATGAATACTGATCGACACTTGGCCGGGATTCGCATTCGACACCACATGTACGTCACCCAGGTTTGGGCTGACAAGGTCAATCTCTCCCGGGCCGACCCGATGTTCTCCCGCCTGCTCCAGCCGACCAGCCTTCTGCTCGAACTCGCTGCACATTTCGGCGCCGCGCATCACGCCGACCATGCCCCAGATCATGTGGTCGTGGATCGGGGTTTTCTGACCCGGGCCCCACACAAAGCTCACCAGCGAGAATCGTTCGAAAGGATCGCAGTGGAGCAGATACTGCTGGTATTTGTCCGGGTGGGGTCGCGCGAAGTCCTCCGGGAGCCAGTCGTCGTGCGTGATGAGATCGGACAACAATGGCTGGGCCGAATCCAGAATCGCACTCTCTGTCTGGTGCGATTCGACCACGCGGGTCATGGCTTGAACAAAGGTGCGCAGGCGGGCGATGCTCATGGTTGCGGCAAACCGCTTTCAGGCTTCGGGACCGCAAGCATAGCCGATACAGCCGAGATCGGTCAGGCGGTCTCCAGAAGCGTGCCCGCCAGCCGATCATGCAGAAACCGCTGTTCGCGATCGAACACCGCCCAGGCGAAATTGAGGGCGAAGAACGGCAGCGATGCCAACAGCGCCACGACCGAAAAGCGCGCCATGCCGTAGCCGGCCAGGAGCACGATGCCCTTGTACGCCACCAGGCCGACCAGTGGCCCGATCCATGCAAGCGTGTAGCGCAGCCAGCAGCGCGCCAGCGAAGGACGGGTGCGATCGCGCGCGGTCAGGCGGATTTTCCAGGTCTTCATCGGCAGGGTCTGGCCGCTCTTGCGCCAGCACCAGACGAAGTAGGCGCCGATGGCGCCGAAAATGGTGATCTGAAAGCCGTAGTAAAGGGGGGAGGCTGGATCGCCCTTGAATTGCGTCAACGCCGAGAAAAGGTAGGCCGCGATGAATATCACGGCGAACAGCAAGATGAGCTCGTAGGTCAAAGCCAGTAGCCGGCGCTTGATGCTCGGCGGGGCGACATGCGTCATAGCGTCACGGCGTTTTGCGTTGCCTGTTCAACGGAGGGTAGGCGGTGAGGAAGGCATCTGCGGCCAACGACGCGCGCGCGGCGACAAACAGCAAATCGGAAATGCATGCACCTTGATTTCCATTACCCAAGACGAACCTATCTCTCTCACAAGGTGGTCATGGTCTTGGCAAACGTCGTCCGTTCGGTACCTGCAATAGGCCCGCTTTACTTTATCAGCGCGCAAACCTCGCGTTCCCGATGCGTGTCAGGCAATCACTCAGCCCGTACAGCTGGCACCGCAACCGGTGCCGGTGATTCAGGCGACGCAACCGTTACAACGGCAGGCGGTGCGGGTGGGGAGGCCACGGCAGGTGCCGCAGGCACGGTGGCCATGGGTGGTAACGGAGGCACAGGCTTGGTCGGGCGCGCCGTCGGGGTGGCAGCCCCTACAGGTCTGACCTTCTGCTCCATCGACGGCGCCACCACTTTTCCCTCGCTTTCGCGCTGACGGGCCTTCTTGACAGCCGGCTTGCGCTCGTCTGCGGTCGCTGCAAGGCGTTGCTTCTGCGCTTCCGGAAGGGTCTGGTATTGCTGCCATTCGGCCTTTTTCTGCTCCGGCGGCAGGGTCTTGCTGCGTTGGAAATTTTCGCGTGCGACGCGGCGCTGCTCGGGTGTGAGGCGTGCCCAGTCGGCCATTCTTGCCTGAACCCGCTTTTGTTCTTCAGGTTTCATCGCAGGATAGCGGTTTGCCACCACCACCCACTTGTTGCGCCGAACATCGTCGAGCTTGTCCCAGTCTCCTGCCAGTGGTCTGAGGACCTCGCGTTGCTGGTCGCTCAGGGCCGTCCATTTGGGCGCGATGAGGGCAGCCGCGCTACCAGCCATCATCGCAAGAGTCAGCGACATGAGCGAGATGAAAAAACGAAACGCCGCTCTAAGCGGCGCTCGGT
Organism: Burkholderiales bacterium; assembly: GCA_043775255.1. Classification (GTDB taxonomy): domain Bacteria; phylum Pseudomonadota; class Gammaproteobacteria; order Burkholderiales; family JAEUOS01; genus JAEUOS01. Next base: position 188 of record JAYVST010000020.1, on the reverse strand, counting down.
TTGTGTTGCTTTCCGGCATCTTCAATTCGACCGCCCCTGTTCGGGACGGGTTAACCAGGCGCCAAAGCCCTTGTCAAGGTAAGCGTTGGGCGGCAACTCGTCGGAAAGCATCTGGATATCGATATCCGCGATATCGACCGCTTGTTGCGACTGGTGCCACATATGCATGCCACCCAAGCCGAGCAGCA
>JAYVST010000019.1:0-2519 GCA_043775255.1 Burkholderiales bacterium | reverse complement strand
CCGTCTTCATCCTGGGTGAATCCGCTGCAACGCGCGCCCAGATGGATGGCGCCGGCCTTGAGTGCGCGCACGCCGGCCGCCAGCACCGTGAGGAGGTCCGGGCGATAGACGGTCAAATAAGGGTAGCCGTATTGCTCGACCGATACCGCACCCAGATCGAACAGTTTCCATGTCTCGCCGCTGGTCCACAGGCGGATCTCCTTGCCGGTGGCCTCGCAAGACAGTTGCTTGAGCGCTTCGCCCAAACCCAGCTCGTAGAGCACCCGGTTGCCGTTGGCCGAAAGCTGCAAGCCGGCGCCAACTTCCTTCAGTTGCGACGCTTGCTCGACCACCTCGACATCGAAGCCACGCTTGAGCAATGCCAGCGCCGCAGTCAACCCGCCGATGCCGGCGCCCACGATCAGGATTTTCCCGGCCATCAACGCACCGCGCGCCCGCAGCCGCAGCTCGGGCGCCAGGGCGTCCCATGAATCGGGTACGCGACACGCGCCCCGCGGTGAATCGGGTGTGTGGCACGCGGCCCGCGTTGAATCGGGTTTGCGGCACGCGTCCCGTGTTGAATCGAGCTTCGGACAGCCGCGCTACCCTGGAATGGGTGTTGCAAACCGCGAGTGGTGCCCAGGCACGGCAGCTCCCTCTCCCCGCTTGCGGGGAGAGGGTTGGGGTGAGGGGAAGCCCCGCGCCTTGCAAAACCGTTGCGATCGACCCGCACTCAATCCACCTTCGCGCCGGAAGCCTGCACCGCGCGCTCCCAGCGCGTGATCTCGCCGTCGATGAAACGCGTGAACTCGGCCGGGGTGTTGCCTGCAGGCGCAAGACCGAATTTGGTGAAAGTCTCGCGTACATCGCTGCCGGACAAGGCACGGCGCAGCGCTCCATTGAGCGCATTGACCACATCGCCCGACGTGCCTGCCGGCGCCACCAACCCGCTCCAGAAATTGACCTGAAAGGCAGGTAATCCGGCCTCGGCCACCGTCGGCACATCGGGCAGCGCAGTATCGCGTGCCGTTCCGGTGATCGCCAGTGCGCGCAGGCGACCGGCCTTGATCTGCGGCGCGAGCGTGACGATGCCCTCGAAAATCACCTGCACCTCGCCACCGGCCACTGCCTGCAGCGCGGGCGCGCCGCCCTTGTAGGGCACATGGGTCATCTGGGTGCCGGACAGGCTCTTGAAAAGTTCGGCCGCCAGGTGCGGCGGCGTGGCGTTGCCGGCCGACCCATAGTTGAGCGCACCGGGCTTTTCCTTCGCCAGCGCAATCAGTTGCGCCAGGCTTTGCGCCGGTACTTCCGAATTGACCGCCACCAGCAGCGGCCCGGAAGACACCAGGCCGATCGGCGCGAAGGATTTGCGCGGGTCATAACCCAGCGTGCGATAAAGGCTCGGCGCCATCGCCAGGGTACTGGTGCTGCCAACCAGCAGTGTGTAGCCGTCGGCATTCGCCTGCGCGACCATCCCGGATCCGACCGTTCCGCCTGCGCCGGCACGGTTTTCAACCACGAAATGCTGATTGAAGGCTTCCCCCAGTTTGGTGGCGACCAGACGACCCACAACGTCGGTCGGACCGCCGGGCGGGAACGGCACGACGATCTTCACCGGCTTGGCCGGATAGGTCTGGGCCGGCACCGGTTGCGTGGCCGCGATGCCAAGGCCAACTGCGACAGCGCTGAGCATGCGAACGATCAAGCAGCGTTCCGAATCTTCTGAGGAAAGCCGCGATTGTAACGAGCGCTGCGCGATCGCAGCCCCGCAACACGCCCGTTCGGGGCTGAATTACATCATCGCGCCCGCGCCCACCGCCGCCTCCTCGCTTTCCTTCTGCTGCAGCGAAAAGATCGAGGTATAGCCGCGCGACCAGTCGGGAGGAATCAGGCAGGGGCGCGGATCATGGTGCGCGAAGGTGGCGCGCCTGCCGCGGATAATGGCCTGGTCGTGCTGCGGCTTGATCGGATTGGCGGTGTACGGGAAGGCGTCCGCAGCGGTCAGGGTGTAGAGCAGCAGCGGGCGGCCGAGGTCGGAATCGTTGCGCGGCGAGCCGTGGATGGTGCGGCAGTTGTGCAATGTGAGGGAGCCGGCCGGGCCGGTGAGATAGACCGCCTTCGACAGATCGATTTTGACGACATCGGCGTCGGACAGGCAACCGACCCATTTGCCGGTGGCATCGTACTGGCTCAACATCGGCTCGATGTTGTGGCTGTTGGGAATCACGCCCAGCGGCCCCTGATCCATGCCGCAGTCGTAGATGTAGGTGCCGACTGTGAGCGGCGTGTAGTTGGTATGCGGCCAGAACGAGATGTCGTAGTGCCACTTGACCTCTTCGCCGCCCTGCTTCCACTTGAAGTTGAGCTTGGAGTGATGGAACTTCACGTCCGGGCCGACCAGGTCGGCCACCGCGTCGGGCAGCACCGACTTGTTGACGTAGTCCCAGAACACCGGATGCTGTTCGGTCGGATTGCTGACGCGGCGCAGGCGCGGCGCATCCGGCCGATGGTCGGGTTCGAGATCGAAGACGCGGTCCGAT
>JAYVST010000018.1:0-2730 GCA_043775255.1 Burkholderiales bacterium | reverse complement strand
ACAAAAATCTACACTCGCACCGGCGACGCCGGGACCACGGGGCTTGGCGATGGATCCCGAATCGCCAAAGATGCTCCGAGAATTCATGCGCTGGGCGATGTAGACGAGCTCAATTCCTGCCTGGGTGTTTTGCTGTGCGAGGAATTGCCTGAACATACGCGCGCCGAATTGCAGCGCGTTCAACATGATCTTTTTGACCTCGGCGGCGAGTTATGCATTCCGGGCTTCGAGAACATTTCGGAGTCTCAAGTTGCAAGGCTGGAGGCTTTGCTTGAACGGTACAACGCGGACTTGACACCACTTGCCAATTTCATCCTGCCCGGCGGGTCTCGCGCCGCCAGCCTTTCTAACCTCGCCCGTACCGTTTGCCGAAGGGCCGAGCGCAGCGTGGTGGCCTTGGGCGCGCTAGAGCCGGTGTCCGATCTGGTACGCCAGTACCTGAACCGGCTGTCCGACCTGCTCTTTGTTTTGGGTCGCGCGCTCAATCGTTTTGCTGGCGGCGCCGACGTTCTGTGGCAACAGGCCGACAAGAAAAGTGCCGACTGATGGCGGGCACTGCCGACCAGGAAGAAAGGCTGCGCAACCTGCTTTCAGCCGCCGGGCGGCGCGATTCCGGCTCGCATACGGCGTTTGCCGAACTTTACCGTAGCACTTCGGCGAAACTGTTTGGCGTCGCGCTTCGTATATTGAGAAGGCGGGACTGGGCCGAAGAGGTATTGCAGGAGTGCTTCGTGAACATCTGGAAACACAGTGCGAGCTATCAGCCTGGATTGTCCGCACCAATGACCTGGATGACCAGCATTGTGCGCAACCGCTGCCTTGACTGGTTGCGCCGGCCAAATCTCGAAGACACCACCGACGACGACGCGATTTTCGACAAGGTCGAATCGACCGCATCCGGCCCGCTGGACAACCTTGAAAGAAATTCCGAGGCTGGCATCGTCTTGCGTTGTCTAGCCACTTTAGACGAGAAGCAACGCGAAGCGGTCAGTGTGGCGTTTTTCGAAGGCCTTACCCATATCGAAGTCGCGCACAAGATGGGTCAGCCACTCGGGTCGGTCAAGACCTGGGTGCGCCGCGGTTTACTCAAGCTCAAGCAATGCCTGGGCAGTGCAGGCATTGCCAGTACTTGATTGCAAAAATAGTGTGCGCTAACAAATGAACTATCGCGAAAAACCGGAACTGATCGATCGCCTCGCTGCCGAGTACGTTCTTGGCACGCTTTCCGGCGGCGCTCGACGCCGGTTTGCCACCTGGCTTGCCGGCAACGCGTCACTGCGCGCCAATGTTGCCGAATGGGAGGCACGCCTGTCTCCGCTGACTGCCGTAGTAGCGCAGGTGCAACCTCCGGAACGGGTGTGGCAAAGCATCGCGGCAGCGATCAAGCCACAGGCGTCCGCATCAACCATCAAGGGTTCGATCTGGGACAGTCTGTCGTTCTGGCGCAGTCTTGGCTTGACAGCTTCCGGTCTGGCTGCGGCGCTTGCGGTATTCGTCGGTGTACGGCCCCCTGATGTCGTCGAACGCGTGCGTGTGGTCGAGCGCACGGTCGAAACCCCGGTGCGCGTTTCCGACGGCGCCAACCCTTGGCAACCGTCCTATGTGGCGACTCTGACCGACCGCGACGGCAAGACCATGTTAATGATTTACGTGGGCCGCAATTCCGACGAACTCTGGGTCAAGTATGAAGCCGACAGCATGCCCAAGGACGCCAGCCTGGAACTGTGGGGACTGGACGCGGCAGGACAACCGCGGTCCCTGGGTTTGATCAAGAACAACGGCAGCAACATGCTTAAGCTGCCCGCAATGGCGGACCGCACGGTCGCTCCGTTCAAGAAACTCGCCGTCAGCATGGAACCGATGGGTGGATCGACCAAGGGAGTGCCGACCGGCCCGGTAATGTACCAGGGCGACTGTCACGCCTTCTGGTGAGCGCCGGACAGCGCGCAAAGGCCGCCCGCGACTGCCTACTTTTCGATCATGTTCACCAGTTTCGAGCTGGTCTGCCGCAAACGCTGCGACAACATGAACACGAGCTTCATCAGGATCTTCGCCGCCAGGCGTGATTCACGGGTGATCAGCGTCTGTAGCGAGGGGCGCGACAGGTAGGCAAAGGTCGTGTCCTCGATAGCGGTGCAGGACGCGAACCGTGCTTCGCCGTCGATCATCGACATCTCGCCTAACGCCTGGCCCCCGCGCACCACCGCAATGCGCTTGACGTTGCCCCAGCGGTCCGTCTTGGTTACGTCAACCAGGCCGTCGACGAGAAACAGCATGAAGTCGCCCGGATCGCCCTCGCGGATAATGAGCCCGCCCGGCGGCGCCACGAAAACCTTCATGAAAGGTCCAAGATGCCGCAGATCGTCTTCTGTGAAGTCGTCGAACAGGCCGTTGTGAGGCACCACCGCGCGTATTTGCGGGGCGAACGGCGTCGCGTCACCGAGAGCGCGGAACGCGGGAAACTGGGGGTCGGAAGGCATGATCGCGCAATTGTGCCCGAAGGCGCGCAGGTCGAAGGGTGGCGGAAAACCTCCTACCCGGCACGGCGCGTTTTCACCGCCTCCGCCAACACTCGCAAGACCGTGGTGCTGTCGTCCCAGCCGATGCAGCCATCGGTGATGCTCTTGCCGTATTCGAGCGCGGCGGGGTCGTCGCGACCGGCGCTGAACTTCTGGTTTCCTGCCTTCAAATGCGATTCCACCATCACGCCAAAGATGCAGGCGCCACCGC
>JAYVST010000017.1:0-4990 GCA_043775255.1 Burkholderiales bacterium | reverse complement strand
TGCTGCACAGAGTCAAAGCACAAGACCGACAACATACAAGCCCGACCGACGCTGCGGCGGCAACACCGCAGCGCCAGTAAAGCGGGCGCAATCCGATCCGCTACGCGATCGAGGAGACCAGCCAGATGACCCAGCGCCCCTTCTTGCCCAGCGTCGACGGCACTGCGTCCACCCCGCGCCGTCAAACCCTGATTCACGGCATGACCGCTGGCGCGGTGAAAGGTTAAGTCCATGGCTGTAACAGACATCAGCGCGGGCAGCATCGGCCGGCGCCGCATCGGCAAGACGACGCTCGAAGTCAGCGAGATCGGCTTCGGCGCCGCCCCGATCGGCAACTTCCGCTACGACACCAGCGACGACGACGCGCACGGCGCGATGACCGCCCTGTGGGTCGGTGGCGGACGCTTCTACGACACCTCGCCCTTCTACGGTTACGGCAGGAGCGAATTGCGCGTCGGGCGCTTCCTGCGTGGCGTCGACCCAGAGCAGTATGTGCTCTCGACCAAGGTCGGGCGCTGGATGCGGCCTTTGCGCCCCGACGACGACACATCCGCCATGCGCCAAGGCGGCCTGCCGTTCTTCCCGACCTACGACGTAAGCTACGAGGGCGCCATGCGCTCGCTGGAGCAGTCGTATCTGCGCACCGGTCTGGATCGCATCGACATCGCGCTGATCCACGACCTCGACGCCACCACCCACGGTTCGGATGCGGCAGCCGAGCCCTTGTTCGAAGCGGCGATGGCAGGCGCTTACCGGGCGCTCGTAGAGCTGCGGCGCGCCGGCCAGGTGCGCGCCATCGGCGCCGGCATCAACGACACCCGCTGGTGCCGGCGTTTTGTCGAGGCCGGCGATTTCGACTGCGTGATGCTGGCCGGGCAGTACACGCTGCTCGAGCATTCGGCGGAGACCTTGTCGCTGTTGCAGTTGTGCCGCGACAGACATGTCAGCGTGCTCAAGGCCGGCGCCTTCAATTCCGGCATTCTCGCCGGTGGGTCGGCCTCCCGCGCGACCTTCCACTACAAGCCGCCTCCGGCGCAAGTCCTTGAGCGCGTGCGGCGCCTCGAGGGCATCGGCGCGCGGCACGGCGTACCGCTGGCCGCAGCGGCGATCCAGTTCGTGCTGGCCCACCCCGTGATGGCCTCGGCCGTGCTGGGCGCCACCAGCGGCGCCGAAGTCGAATCCAACCTGCGCGCCTACCGCCACCCGATCCCCGCAGCCTACTGGGCGGAATTGCGCGCCGCCGACCTGATCGGCGCGCTCGCCGTGCTGCCGGGGGCGGGCGCATGAAAGGCCCGGCCCTCTTTCTGGTGCAGTTTCTCGGGCCGCGCGCGCCCAAGGATTCGTTGCCCGAGCTTGCACAGTGGGCGGCTGCGCTGGGCTACAAGGGCGTGCAGATTCCCACCTTCCGCCCCGACGTGTTCGACCTCGCGCTGGCGGCGCAAAGCCGCACCTACTGCGACGAGGTCAAGGGCATGCTGGCCGCGCACGGGCTGGAGATCACCGAGCTCTCCACCCACCGGCAGGGGCATCTGGTGGCGATGAACCCGGCCTACGCGCCGCTGCTCGCGCAATTCGGCCCGCCGCAACTGGCCAACGATGTCGCCGGCAAACAGTGCTGGGCGCGCGAGCAACTGATGCTCGCGGCAAAAGCCTCCGGCAATCTCGGGCTCAAGTCGCACGTGACCTTCTCCGGCCACCTGCTGTGGCCCTTCTTCTACCCCTACCCGCCGGCGCCGGCGGGGCTGATCGACGACGCATTCACCGAGCTTGCGCGCATCTGGCGGCCGATCCTCGATGCCTTCGACGCCGCCGGTGTCGATGTCTGCTACGAACTGCATCCGGGCGAAGACCTGCACGACGGCCACACCTTCGGCCGCCTGCTGGAAAAATTGCAAGGCCATCCACGCTGCAACATCCTCTACGACCCCAGCCATCTGCACCTGCAACACATCGATTACGTGGGCTTCATCAACCACTATCACGAGCGCATTCGCACCTTCCACGTCAAGGACGCCGAGTTCGTCGTCAGCCCGCACAGCGGCACCTTCGGCGGTTATCAGACCTGGGGCGATCGGCCGGCGCGCTTTCGCAGCCTGGGCGACGGCCAGATCGATTTCCCGGCCATCTTTTCGCGCCTCGCCTACCACGGCTACCAGGGCTGGGCGGTGGTGGAGTGGGAGTGCTACGTGAAGCACCCGGAAGACGGCGCACGCGAGGCGGTCGAGTTCGTCAGGCGGCACATGCTGCGGTCCGCCGACAAACCGTTCGATGCCTTCATGCGGCCGCAGTCCGATGCGGACCGCAACCGGCGCATCCTCGGGCTGGGCGATTGACGCGCGGTGCGCCTCCATTGGCGGGCGGGTTATCACCGAGAAGCGGTTGCCGCAGGCCAAGCTGCACGAGTTCTACCAAATTCCAGCCCGGAGAACGCGGTGGGCTTGAAGACCATACGCGAGGTTGCGCGGCACTACGGTATCAAGCGGGTGCATGATGCCGGCGCGAACCAGGGCATCAGCCACCATGTGATCGCCGACAACGGCTATGCCCTGCCGGGCACGGTGTTGGCCAATCCGGAGTCGCACACGGTCGCCGCTGGCGCGTTCAACTGCGTCGCGCGGACTCGGCCGGCCGGAGTTGCCGCAGATCATCTGCACCGGTCAGACCTGGTTCAAGGTCGCACCCCTAGGCAGCAGCCGCGACCAACGGTAGCTTGAGCGGGCCGAATTCACGCGATGGCAAAGCGACCATCGCGGTGCCGGTCGCCAGTTCGACGCCTGATTGATTCTCTGCAACGAGTTCGACGTCGATCATGCCAACACCGTTCTGCACGGTATTGCCGACAACCCTGCCGCGCCACCAGAGCGTGTCGCCCACCATGTTTGGCCGGCGTACCGAGACGCTCAGTCGATGCAGGAAACCATGATCGCCTATCCAGTTGGTGAGCATGTGCTGGGCCCAGGAGATACGTTGCGGGCCGACATCGTAAGCGCCGCCCATGCCGACATCACGCCCCGTCGCGGCCTCGAGGTGGCCGCGCCCGGCCGCGTCCTTGGCGCCGGTTGCCGGGTTGACGTGGTAGTCGGCATGGCGCTGGCGATAGCGCACAGCGTCGGCATGCGCACCGCCATACGGCAGCGCGCCCTGCTGGCCCGAATACCAGGCCATGATGTCTATGATGCTGAGCGGCCCCTTGATCACCGGCGGCAACGCCATGCCAGGGGCGACATCTTCCCAGTAGACGAGCCGGTCGCCGCTGCGGGTTTCGTCGAGGGTCTGTCGCTCGATCGCCTCGAGTTCGGCCGCGCTGTACTTGTAGGCCTTGTGCTCCTCGGCCTGCGCGCCGCCGCGCGCGGCGACCAACTTGTCGCCGCGCGGGGTGCGCGCGCAATGCGCGATGGCGACGGCCACCAGGCGCTCGTGCTGGTTGAAATAGCGCACCGCGCCAATTTGCAGCACCCAGAACGGGAAGCGACGCCCGGCTTTCTTATCCTGCCGCTGCAAGGTCGCCACGGCGCGAAAGCTGTCGCCCATCCGAATCGGCTCGAACCAGGTCCAGTCGGTGCCGGCATATACCCATTGCACACCCGGCAATTTCGGCGCGATGATGGTGCTGTCAACCGCGTAGAGAATGCAGGGCGGCGCCAGATTGGTTCCCCAGGGCGACGCGGCGCCGTAGGCGCGATCCAGCCAGAGCGGGTTGTTATCACCGACACCCCAGGCGAAGTGACGGATCGCGTCGCGCGAGGTCGTTTCAATCCATTGCATCCGGTCGCGCCGCAATGGCACGCCGATCAGCGTCGCGGCAGCTGCGATCGCTTCATCTGTGATGGTGCCCCAGCTCATTGCTCGTGCATTCCGTAGCAAGACATATTGGTTAGGGCCGGCGGTCCGAAACAGCGTATGCGCACTGCACTCGATTTGCCGGGCGCTCGCTTTAACGTCATGACGGCGACTTGTTTGTTATTGCATTTTGGCAAATTCCGATGCCAGAATCCGTCGGCACACGCGCCGCGACGCCGAATCACGAAGCCTGTCCCGGCGGCGTGATGAAGGCAATGGCCGCCCCGACTGTATCTGCCGCTATCGCGAATCTTCCGATTCCCGGAATGTCCTGCGGCGGGCTCAAAAGGTCTCCTCCCAGCGCCAAGGCCTTGCGCGAGGTCGCGTCGCAATCGGCAACCGCGACATAGGGCAACCACATCGATTGTGCCGCCGGGTTTACCGACTGGCACAGCCCGCCGCGCGGACGGCTCTTGCGGTTGAGAATGTAGTAGGTCGCCGGCCCCATCTTCATCGCCTCAGGCGCATAGCCGAACTGGGACCGATAGAACTCGAGCGCACGTTTGGCGTTGGCGGTCCACAGTTCATTCCAGAACCAGGCGCCCATCGGGGTCTTCTCGACATCCGGCGGGTCGCCCTGGGCACCTTTCCAGAGGCAAAACGGCGCCCCGGTCGGATCGATGAGCGCCGACGCACGCCCCACAGGACCAAAATCGATCGGCGCCATCGTTGCCCGGCAGCCCGCGGCGACAGCTGCCTTGTGGGCGGAATCGACATTCGCCACCGATAAGTAGGAGACCCACTCGCTTCTCGCTCCGGGCGCGCTTTTGCTATAGCCGCCGATGCCCTGTTCGCCGTTGTGAATCATCGAATACGGCCCGCCCGCGCCCATCGCCATCTGTCCAGTACGCCAGCCGAACAACGCATCGTAGAACTTGGTCGCCTTGTCGATATCCTGGGTCATGAGTTCGAACCAGACAAACTTGCCATGCAGGTACGGCGTATTCATGCGGATATCCTTGTACCGGTCATCGCCGGCAAAACGGTTGTCAATGAAATCGGCAAGCGCAAAAACGTGCAAAGGGCGGGCATGGCCCGCAGTCAATCGCAAGGGATTCGCACGAATGCGTCCGAGCGTTTGACAATGATAGTCAAGTTGCGCTGCCGGCGGTGGCACGGGTCCCGGAATGCCCGGCGAGGGCCCTGGCGG
>JAYVST010000016.1:0-6869 GCA_043775255.1 Burkholderiales bacterium | reverse complement strand
CCTTGCGACCGGGTTCACATTGCCGGCGCCCACGGTGATGGAGGCGCGCGCACTGCTGCAGGAGCACCTCGCGGACCACTACGATTTCTACGGCGAGTTCGCCGGCGTGCGCAGCGCGCGCAAGCACATCATCTGGTACACCCGCGGCCTGGCCGGTTCGGCCGCGTTCCGGCAGCACATGAATACCCTGGACACCACGGCCGAACAGATGCACGCGGTCGCGGAGTTTTTCGATACCCGGCAAGGCGAGCGCCTTGCCTACGGCGAGCCGGCGACACCGGACGCCGCGGCCAATGACGAGTTCACGGAGGCACTGGCGGCATGAGCAAGGCACAGGACAGACACAGCGAAATCGCTGAATGCGTGCGCAAGAACCTTGAGAAGTACTTTCGCGATCTCGACGGCGCCAAGCCGGGTCCGGTGTACGACATGGTGGTGCAGGCGGTCGAAAAGCCGATGATCGAGATCGTGCTCGACCAGGCCGCCGGCAATCAAACCGAGGCGGCCGAACTGCTGGGCATCAACCGCAACACCTTGCGCAAGAAAATCCAGTTCCACAAGATCCGCTAGACCGAAGCCTGCCGCCATGATCAGACAAGCCCTGCTTTCGGTTTCCGACAAGACCGGCGTCGTCGAACTGGCTCGCGCGCTCGCCGGCATGGGCGTGACCATCCTCTCCACCGGCGGCACCGCGCGTCTGCTGCGCGAGGCCGCAGTAGCGGTCACCGAGGTTGGCGACTACACCGGCTTTCCCGAAATGCTCGACGGCCGCGTCAAGACCCTGCACCCGAAGATCCATGGCGGCCTGCTCGGGCGCCGGTCGGTGCCGGCCCATGTGGCGAAGATGAAGGAACACGGCATCGATCACATCGATCTGGTGTGCGTCAATCTCTATCCGTTCGTGCAGACGGTAGCCAACCCCGCCTGCACGCTCGAAGACGCGATCGAGAACATCGACATCGGCGGCCCGACCATGCTGCGTTCGGCGGCCAAGAACTGGGAAGACGTGACCGTTGTCGTCGACCCGGGAGACTATGACCGCGTGCTCGTGGAGATGCGCGGCGGCGCCGGCGCGACCGCACGCGCGACCCGTTTCGCCCTGGCAGCCAAGGCCTATACCCATACCGCCGCCTATGACGGTGCGATCGGCAACTACCTGACCTCCATCGCCGCACCGGAGCAGCATCCGGTCCGCCATGCCTATCCGGACAAGCTGACCCTGCAGTTCACCAAGATGCAGGAGATGCGCTACGGCGAGAACCCGCACCAGTCGGCGGCGTTCTATCGCGACGCCGAACCGGCACCCGGAACGCTCGCCGGCTACCGGCAATTGCAGGGCAAGGAACTCTCCTACAACAACATCGGCGACGCCGACGCCGCTTGGGAATGCGTCAAGACGTTCGACGCTACCGCTTGCGCGATCGTCAAGCATGCCAACCCGTGCGGCGTCGCGCTCGGCGCCAATCCGCTGGACGCTTACGGCAAGGCGCTCAAGACCGACCCGACTTCGGCCTTCGGCGGCATCATCGCGTTCAATTGCGCACTTGACGGCGCCGCCGCCGAGGCGGTGGCAAAGCAGTTTGTGGAGGTCGTCATCGCCACCGCCTACGACGCGCGCGCACTGGAGGTGTTCGCAGCCAAGCAGAATGTCCGCCTGCTCGAGGTGACACGCGCCGCAGGCGAGAACCGGTATGACGTGAAGCGGGTCGGCGGCGGCCTCCTGGTGCAGTCGCCGGATTCGAAGAACGTCGCCGACAGCGACCTCAAGGTGGTGACCGCGCGCAAGCCTTCGGTGGCCGAAATGCACGACATGATGTTCGCCTGGCGCGTGGCCAAGTACGTCAAGTCCAACGCCATCGTGTTCTGCGGCGGCGGCATGACACTGGGGGTCGGCGCCGGCCAGATGAGCCGGGTCGATTCCACCCGCATTGCCGCCATCAAGGCGCGCAACGCCGGCCTGTCCCTGGCCGACTCCGCGGTCGCCTCGGATGCTTTTTTTCCGTTTCGCGACGGGCTCGACGTCGTAGCCGAGGCCGGCGCCAGGGCCGTGATCCAGCCCGGCGGCAGCGTACGCGACGAGGAAGTGATCGCCGCCGCCAACGAACACGGCATCGCCATGGTGTTCACCGGCACGCGCCATTTCCGCCATTGACGGCGCGGCGATGCGCATCCTCGGTATCGATCCCGGGTTGCGCGTCACCGGCTACGGCGTGATCGAGTGCGCTGGCGCCCGCCTGACCTACATCGCCAGCGGCACCGTACGGGTGCCGAGCCAGGAGGAACTGCCGCTGCGCCTGAAAACCATACTCGACGGCGTCGGCGAAGTGATCGCGGCGTTCCGGCCGGAGATCGCGGTGGTCGAAAAAGTGTTCGTCAACAGCAATCCGCAATCGACGCTGCTCCTGGGCCAGGCACGCGGTGCGGCGATTTGCGCGCTCGTCGCTGCCGGCCTGCCGGTGCACGAATACACGGCATTGCAAATCAAGCAGGCGGTGGCCGGGCACGGCAAGGCACACAAGAGCGCAGTCCAGGAAATGGTGCGCCGCCTGCTCAAGCTCGACGGCACGCCCGGCACCGACTCGGCCGATGCGCTGGCGGCGGCCATTTGCCACACCAACCATGCAGGCGCTCAGACCGCGACCGGCGGCCGGCTCGGACGCATGGGACTGAAGGTGCGCGGCGGGCGCCTGGTCGATTGAAGGTGCGCGATGGGCGCCGGGTCGACTGACCGCCCGCCGGCCGCGCCACGCCATCCGCTACACTCTGCACCCATGATCGGACGCATCGCCGGCATCCTGCTGGAAAAGAACCCGCCGCACATCCTGGTCGATTGCGGCGGCGTCGGTTATGAAGTCGACGTGCCGATGAGCACGCTCTACAACCTGCCCGAGCCCGGACAGAGGGTGACATTGCTGACCCAGCAGGTGGTACGCGAGGACGCCCATCTGCTCTACGGATTCACGACCTCGGGCGAGCGTGACGCCTTCCGCCAGCTGACCAGGATTTCCGGGGTCGGCCCGCGCATCGCGCTGTCGGTGCTCTCCGGCTTGTCGGTGGCCGAGCTGGCACAGGCGGTCACAATGCAGGAAGCCGGGCGCCTCACCAAGATTCCGGGCATCGGCAAGAAAACCGCCGAGCGCCTGTTGCTGGAATTGAAAGGCAGGCTCGGCGCCGACCTTTCGGCGGTGATCGACGTGAACCGCCCCGCGCCGGCCGGCAACGACGTGCTCAATGCCCTGCTCGCCCTTGGCTACAACGACCGCGAGGCACTGGCCGCCATCAAGCTTACGCCGGCCGGCCTGTCGGTGGCCGAAGGCATTCGCCACGCGCTGCGCTCGCTTTCCAGGGCGTAAGACGGGTACTCGCGCGCGATGGCCATTGAACCCGACCGCTTGTCCGCACCCGCGCACCGTGCCGACAACGTCTTGTCGGCCGCGCCGCAATCGAAGCAGGAGGAAGCCTACGAACGCGCGCTGCGACCCAAGCTGCTCGACGAATATGTCGGCCAGGAGCGGGTACGCGAAAAACTTTCCATCTTCATCTCTGCGGCGCGCAAACGCGGCGAGGCGCTCGACCACACGCTCCTGTTCGGCCCGCCCGGTCTGGGCAAGACCACGCTGGCGCACATCATCGCCCGCGAAATGGGGGTCAATCTGCGCCAGACTTCGGGGCCGGTGCTGGAACGTCCCGGCGATCTCGCGGCGCTCCTGACTAATCTCGAAGCCAACGACGTCCTGTTCATCGACGAAATCCATCGCCTCTCGCCGGTGGTCGAGGAAATCCTCTATCCTGCGCTGGAGGATTACCAGATCGACATCATGATCGGCGAGGGACCGGCGGCACGTTCGGTCAAGCTCGACCTGCAGCCCTTCACCCTGGTGGGGGCAACCACCCGCGCCGGCATGCTTACCAACCCGCTGCGCGACCGCTTCGGCATCGTCGAGCGGCTCGAGTTCTACACGCCGGAGGAACTCACGCGCATCGTCAGGCGCTCAGCCGAGTTGCTCAAGGTCGAGACTAGCGCCGATGGCGCGTTCGAAATCGCGCGGCGTTCGCGCGGCACCCCGCGCATCGCCAACCGGCTGCTGCGCCGCGTGCGCGACTTCGCCGAGGTAAGGGCCGAAGGCCGGGTAACCCACCCGGTGGCCGACGCCGCGCTGGCCATGCTGGAGGTCGACGCGATCGGCCTCGACTTGATGGACCGCAAGCTGCTGGAGGCGATCATCCAGCGCTTCTCCGGAGGCCCGGTGGGTCTGGACAATCTCGCGGCGGCCATCGGCGAGGAGGCCGACACGATCGAGGATGTGCTCGAACCCTACCTGATTCAGCAGGGCTATCTGCAGCGCACGCCACGCGGCCGCGTTGCGACACCCTCGGCGTACAGGCATTTCGGCCTGGCGGCGCCTGCCACGACACCAAACCAGAACCTTTTCTGAAAGCCGGCGTCGGGTAAAATGCAGGCCTGTCGACGCTTGCGTCCGATCCGATCGGGAGTCCGGCGATCTCTTCTCCGTCCAGCAGCAAACCCTTTGTCTGGCCGTCGCGCGTTTATTACGAAGACACCGACATGTCCGGCGTGGTGTACCACGCCAATTACCTGAAGTTTTTCGAGCGGGCGCGCACCGAGTGGCTGCGCGGGTACGGCTTCGATCAGGAAACGCTGCGCCGTGATCATCAGCTGGTGTTTGCGCTGCGCCGCATGGAGCTCGATTTCGTGCGTGCGGCCAGGCTCGACGACCAACTGGAGGTCAGTGTGGCGCCGGCACTGCTGAAAAAAGTCTATTTCGTTCTCGAACAGGAAGCGCATTGCGGTGGCGAACTGATCGCGCGGGCGCGGGTCCAGGTCGCGTGCCTGGAGTACCCGAGCTTCACGCCGCGCGTGATGCCCGATTTCATCGAACGGAAGATCCTCGCATGAGCGTCACGCAAGACCTCTCGATACTGGCCCTCATCACCAACGCGAGCGTGCTGGTGCAGGCCGTCATGGCCCTGTTGCTGGCAGTCTCGCTGATGAGCTGGACCTACATCTTCCGCAAATGGTTCACCTTGCGCGCGGCACGCGCGCAAACCGAGAAGTTCGAACGCGATTTCTGGTCCGGCGCCGATCTGAACGCACTGTTCCAGTCGGCCGCCAACGATCGTCATGGCTCGGGCAGCCTGGAGCGCATTTTCGAGGCCGGCATGCGCGAGTACACCAAGCTCAAGAGCGCCGCTCGCGGCGATGCCACCATGCAGCTCGAAGGGGCGCGCCGCGCGATGCGCGCGACCTATCAACGCGAAATGGACGATCTCGAAGCGCACCTCGCCTTTCTGGCATCGGCAGGCTCGGTCTCGCCGTATGTCGGTCTGTTCGGCACCGTGTGGGGCATCATGAACTCGTTCCGCGGCCTGGCCAACGTGCAGCAGGCGACGCTGGCCAACGTAGCGCCGGGCATCGCCGAAGCGCTGGTGGCAACCGCCATCGGGCTGTTTGCCGCGATTCCGGCGGTCGTGGCCTACAACCGCTTCGCGCACGACATCGACCGCCTGTCGATCCGTTTCGAGAGCTTCATCGAGGAGTTCTCCAACATCCTGCAGCGGCAGGCGCGCTAGGAGCACAGGTATGGCCCCGGGGACACGTTACAACGTCATCGTTCCAACAGCCTACGGCAGCATGATCGTCAACCGCAACGACTGGGCCGATCTCAGGGGAAAGCGTATCGGCGTGGGGTGGGATCTGATGCAATCCGGGATGTATGCCCAAGGTGAGCTCGACACGCTCGCGGCGATGATCCAGACTTGCCGCCCGGACCCGGTAGTACTCGACATTGGGGCGAATATTGGCGTGCACAGCCTCTGGTTCTCCTCACGTGTGGGCGCGAACGGCGCGGTGCATTCCTTCGAGGCTCAGCGACTGATCTATCAGATGCTGATGGGCAATCTCGCGATCAACAGCATCGAGAATGTCTATGCGAGACACATTGCGCTCGGCGCCTCCGAAGGTCAACTGTGCCTGCCGACACCGGATTTCACTGTGCCACGGAATTTCGGTGGCATCCGCCTCCTTGCGGATGATCCGAACGGGCACGCTGCGGCAGATGCCGCAAGAGGCCTTGCGGCAAGACGCGAAGAAAGCATCGCGATGGCAACTCTCGACGGCCTCGCACTGGCGCGCATCGACCTGCTGAAGATCGATGTTGAAGGCATGGAGCGCGACGTACTGGTCGGCGGCCGTGTCAGCATCGAGCGGGACCGACCACTGATGCAGGTCGAATGGCCGGGCGGCGATCAGGGCGCGCTGCCAGCCTACCTCCTCGACGACCTCGGCTACCGTGTCTACCAGTCGGGCATCAACTTGATGTGCGTACCGGCCGAGCGCACTGATCTGCAACTCGCGGGCGCCGTGGAAATCACGCTCGACGCACTTCATGCCGCGTTCGGGACGCCATGAACGTCTCACGCAGCCGCAGCAGCCGGCGCCGCATGATGAACGAGATCAATGTCGTGCCATATATCGACGTGATGCTGGTCCTGCTGGTGATCTTCATGGTCACCGCGCCATTGGTGACGCCCGGGCAGATCGAATTGCCGTCGGTGGCGAAATCCTCGAATCCGCCGGCGCAGCCGGTGGAGATCATCATCGCCGCCGACGGCGCCCTGCGTTTGCGCGAACGCGGCGCGGCGCAACTGGACAAACCGGCCGAGCGCGCCGAAGCGGTGCGCTACGTCAAGGCCCGGCAGATCGAAAAGCCCGATACCCCGGTGGTGATCTCGGCCGACAAGAACGTGAAGTACGAAGTGGTGCTGTCGGTGATGGACGAATTGCAGAAGGCCGAGGTGCGACGGGTCGGGCTCTCGGTCAAGCCGGCAGGGAAATGATGAGCATCGCC
>JAYVST010000015.1:0-6541 GCA_043775255.1 Burkholderiales bacterium | reverse complement strand
CTGCGTAATCGGGCCGTCCGGTTGCGGCAAGAGCACGCTCCTGCACATGATCGCCGGTTTCATCACCCCCACCGAGGGTGAATTGCGCTTTCGCGGCCGGCCGATCCGTGCGCCCGGCCCGGAGCGTGGCGTGGTGTTTCAGGAGTACGCGCTGTTCGCCTGGATGACGGCGTTGCAGAATCTCGAGTTCGGGCCGCGTGTGGGCGGTATGGGCAGAAAGGAGCGGCGCGAGCGCGCCCTGCGCTACCTCGACCTGGTTGGGCTGGCGCGTGCCGCCGACCGTTATCCGCACGAGTTGTCCGGCGGCATGCGGCAGCGCATCGCGGTGGCGCGCGCGCTGGTCAACGAGCCGGAAGTGCTGCTGATGGACGAGCCCTTCGCGGCCGTCGATGCGATCACCCGCGCCAGCCTGCAGGAGGAACTGCTGCGCCTGTGGCAGGAATTGCGCATCAGCATCCTCTTCATCACCCACAACATCGACGAGGCGATCTTTCTCGGGCAGCGCATTGTAGTGATGTCGCCCCATCCGGGCACCATCCGCTCCAGCATTCACTTAGACCTGCCGTATCCGCGCGATCGCGGCTCGACCTCGTTCGCGGAGGCCTATGCGCGAGTGGGGGCGGAGTTGTACAGGTCCCGCAGCGGGGCGGCTCCATGAGTATCGTGGTCGAATCGCACGCGCAGCCGGAGAGTGAGGCGGCGGCCGCGCACGCGCTAGACCTTGAGACCCGCTTTCTGGCGCGCGAGCGGCGCCAGAAGCGCAATGCCACGCTGCTGCGCCTGGGTCTCAATATTCTCGGCGTCGTGCTTGCCCTCGGCATCTGGGAGGCGATTCCGCATGTGGCGCCTTCGCTCAACGCGGCCTTGCTGCCGCCGCCTTCGGTGGTGTTCGAGTCGGCCTGGCCGATGATCACCTCCGGCGAGATCCCCCACAACATCGCCGTCAGCGTACGACGGGCCGCCTCCGGCTTCGTGCTCGCGGCCCTGTTGGGCGTGTTCGCCGGCGTGCTGACGGCGCGCGCAAGGATCTTCAATTTCATGAGCGAACCGCTCCTGCACGCGGCACGCGCGATTCCCGCGATCGCGCTGGTGCCGCTTTCGGTGCTTTGGTTCGGCATCGGTGAGGCCGCCAAACTCGCGCTGGTGTGCTGGGGCGCGTTCTTTCCGATCTGGGTCAACACCTTCATCGGCGTGCGCGACGTCCATCCGGTGTACCTGCGCTCCGCCGCCTGCCTGGGCGCCGGCCGCGCGCATACGCTGTTCCTGGTGATGCTGCCGGCCGCGCTGCCGATGATTCTCGCGGGGCTGCGCCAGTCGATTGCAATCTCCCTGATCGTGCTGGTGGCGGCCGAACTGTCGGGCGCCACCGCCGGGGTGGCCTACATGATGTCGATGGGACATCAATTGTTTCGCGTCGAGATCATGTTCATCGGACTGCTGTTGCTCGGGCTGCTCGGCTTCCTGGCCGATCGCGGTTTCGTTTACCTGTCGCGCAAGCTGTTTCCCTGGTATGAAACCTTCCGCTGAGGGCGGGTTCGCGTCGCTGGTCCTGCGCGGCGGCGACATCGTGACGCTGGACCCGGCCGGCACCCGTGCTTCGGCCATCGCGCTGCGTGGCGAGCGGATTGCCTGCGTCGGCGAGGACGCCGCGGTTGCCTCCCTGATAGGCCCGAACACGCGCGTGATCGAGCTTGGCGGGCGAACGGTGATTCCCGGATTCAACGACGCCCACGCGCACATGGATCGCGAAGGCCTGAAGTCGCGCCGCCTGTCACTGGCGGGCTGCACCTGCGTGGCCGACGTGCTCGACCGCGTGCGAAATGCGGCAGCCGGCACAGAGCGCGGTGAGTGGATCGCGACCATGCCGGTGGGCACGCCGCCGCATTTTTTCGGCGGCCCGCAGACCCTGTCGGATGCGCGCATGCCGACGCGCGCGGAACTCGATGCCGCCGCGCCGGACCATCCGGTGTACATCCAGGGCGTGTTCGGCAACTGGGGCGCGCCACCAGGATATTCGGCGCTCAACTCACTTGCGCTGGCCCGCAACGGCGTCGATGCGACTACCGTGCCGCGCGTGCCCGGGGTCAGCATCGAAAAGGACGCGAAGACCGGCGCGCCGACCGGCCTGATCGTGGAAAACAACCCGCGCCCGACGATTGAATTCGATTTCCTGCGCGCGGTACCGCGCTTTACCCAGCGAGATCGCGTCGAAGGCCTGGCCGATTCGATGCGCATCTACAACGGCGTCGGCACCACCAGCGTCTACGAGGGCCATGGCCTGGGCGCCTCGACCATCGCTGCCTACCGCGAACTGTGGGAGGCCGGTCGTTCCACCGTGCGCGCCGGGTTGGTGTTGAGCCCCGCATGGTCCGGTTTTGAAGAGGCCACGCGCACCGCGCGCGACTGGCTGGCGACCGCCGCCGGTCGCGGCATTGGCGACGCCTGGCTATCGGTCTCGGGTGTGCACATCGCCTGGGGTGGCGACGCGCGCCTGGCGGCGCTGGCGCGCGCCGATCTGCCCAACACCGGGTGGTCCGGCTTTGTCGAGCAGGCCAATTCGCCGGCGGAATTCCGCGACTACTGCTTTCTCTTGGCCGAGCACGGCGTGCGCCTGAACACGATCGTCTCCGACGAACTGCACCTTGTGCTGCCCATCATCGAGGAAGTCGCGCGCAAGCATCCGCTGGCGGCACGCCGCTGGGTGATCCAGCACGTCGCCCGTTCGCGCGAAGAGGACCTGCAAAAGCTCAAGGCACTGGGTCTGGAGGTGACCACCATCCCGGCCTATTTCCTGTGGAAGGGCGGTGCGCGTTACCTGAATGATGCCGACGGCGGCGAAAGCGTGGCGCCGCACCGGCGCCTGCTGGAACTAGGCATTCCCACGGCCGCGGCCACCGACAACATTCCTTACGATCCGTTCTTCACGTTGTGGGTGATGGCTGCGCGCCAGGAACGCACGAACGGTCGGGTGCTAGGGCCGGGACAGTGTGTCGATATCGAGGCGGCTTTGCGCATGCTTACCGTGGCGGGCGCGCGCCTGACTTTCGATGAAGACAAGAAGGGTCCGCTTTGCTGCGGGTACTTGGCCGACATGGCGGTGCTGTCGGCCAATCCGTTTGTTGCCGGGGTAGAGCGACTGCGCACCCTTCGCGTCGATTGCACCATCGTCGGTGGTCGCGTCGTGCACGAAAGGTCTTGAGCCATACGTCGGGCGGGCCCCTGCGCTTCGGGCGCACGGCCGATTTAAAACCTTCAGGCGCTGCTCGCGGCGGCTGGCGCCGCTTCTGGCACGTCGAACGCCAGCGGCAGGATGCAGGCGATTTCGAAGCGGTCCTTGGCGGCGATCGCAAGGACAGCGTAGTCCCCGACCACGCAGGAACACACGTCGTTGCCCAGTTCAGGACGTTTGCGGTGCGCCGCGAGCGGCTTGCCGATAGCGGCGCGCAGTTCCGCGATCCACTGCAGGGCGGCATCGGGATTGGCCGCAGCGAGCCGGTTGACAATGTCTTCCAGGTCCTTCTGGGCCAGTGGCGCAATGGTGAAGCGCATCACGCGTTGCGCGCAGCGGCCACCGCTCGCACCTGTGCTTCCACGCGAAACAGCACCGCGTCGACAGGTTGTCCGGCGCCGCTCGCCTGGCCTGCCGCGATCGCGGCGCGCAGTTGCTTGCGCTGCTCGGCGGCGTGGCGCAATTGCTCCTCGAGCAGGCGCAGGCCGGCGCGCACGACTTCGCTCGCATTGCCATACTGACCGGTAGCCACCTGCTCTAGGATGAACTGCTCGAAATGCGGGCTCAAGGCAATGCTGGTTGACATGGGGAATCTCCGGTTGCGCGGGATTATGCGCCGGACGTGGCGGAATTGGCGGTCGTGGGGCGGGGCGGCAAGCCGGCAAGGCGACCGCTGCGTCCTTGCACCGCGCGCCGGCTTACTTGCAGACTCGGACCGGTGGCGCCTGGTTGACAAGACTGTTGGCCGCAGCGAAGGAGCGAAGTTGTTGGCGCGGGTGGCCGAGGTGTTGCGCCGACGCGGTCTCCTGATGGGTGAGGTGGATCCGCTCGGGTCGGCTCATCCATCGATCGTGATCTTCGCCAGCTTGATCAGGCGCCCCCACTTGTCGATCTCTGCATTGAGTGCGCGTCCCAGTTCGTCGGGCGGCATGACGGTGGATTCCGCGCCCATTTTCAACCAGGCCTCGCGCACCTCCGCCTGCATGACGATCTTGCCGATCTCCTGGTTCAGGCGCTCCACCACCGCCCGCAGCGTGCCCCTGGGCGCCATGATGCCGATCAGTATCGGCAGTTCGTAGCCTGGCACGCCGGCCTCGGCGATGGTCGGCAGGTCGGGAAACAGCTGCGATCTTTTCGCGCCGCATGTGGCCAGCGCGCGCAGCTTGCCGGCACGCACGTTGGCGACGGCGTCGGTCAGGGTGTCGAACATCACCTGCACGCGGCCGCTGATCAAGTCAACCCGCGCGGCGCTGCCGATCTTGTAGGGTACATGCGTCAGGTCGGCGCCACTTAAGGACTTGAACAGCTCGCCCGCCAGATGCAGCATGCCGCCGTTGCCGGTGGAAGCGTAGTTGAGCGAATTCGGTTTGGCCTTCGACAGGGCGACGAGTTCGCGCACCGAGGTGGCCGACACCAGTGGATTGACCATCAGCACGCAAGTGGTCTGGTTGAGGGCGGCAACCGGCACGAAGTCGCGCATGAGCTGGTACTTGTCGCGATTCACCCCGAGCACCTCCAGCACCGAATGCGAACTGGTGACGGTGAAGAGGGTGTGCCCATCCGGCTCGGCCTTCGCGGCGGCCTCGGTGCCGATGGCGAAGTTACCCCCCGGCCGATTGTCGACCAATACCGGCTGGCCTAAGGCGCTCTGCAAGGCTTGCGCGAGTCCGCGTGCGTAGATGTCGGTGGCGCCGCCGGCGGCGAACGGCGCGATGATGCGCAGCGGTCGGGTCGGCCAGGACTGTGCCCGCACCGTGGCCGGCGCGAGCGCGATGGCGGCCAAGAGGCCGATGGTTCTGCGTCTTGAAGGTGTCATTTCAGGCGATGGTTCTGCGTTGTGATGGCGTCATTTCAGGCTTTCGTAAGTGGCATCGATCAGCGCGCTCGCGTACGGACCCGCGTCGGCCACCGGCAGCATGCGGTTCGGACAGTAGGCGAAGCTCATGTGTCGCAGCGGGTCGGCGAAGCCCACCGAGCCGCCCATGCCGGGATGGCCGAAATTGCCGGCGCAGTCGTGATGATCGGCACCCATCGGAAACGGCGGGCACGACAGCATGAACCCTAAGCCCATGCGGAAATGGCGCTTGGTCATGAATTCGGTGGCATCCCAGGCCGGGCGGGTGGCGTCGGCCAAGATGTTCGGGGCGATGACCTGGTAGCCGCCCAGGCTGCCGCCGCAGGCCAGCGCGGCATAGATACGCGCCACCCCACGGGCGTTGCCGTGCGCGCCATAGCCGCGCCAATGCGGGGTGTTGTAATTTTCCTCGCGCGGCAAGGGCCGCCAGGCGCGGTACAGCGGCGAGGCCTGGTTGCGCTTCATGCCTTCCAGGCTGGGCGTGCCGGGGGTTTCGAGGTACTCGGCGCACAGGTCGAACTGGTGATCTTCCAGCCCCAGCCAGTACTCCGCCCCCAGCGGCGTGGCGATCTCGTCGCGCTCATAGTCGTGGGCGCTGGCGCCGGTGGTCTGGCGGATCAGTTCCGCCAATAGCTGCGGATAGGTGAAGGAGTGGTAGCACGGCTGGGACCCGGGCGTCCATTCGGGCGCCTGTGCGGCAAGCGCTGCGGCGACCACACCCGGCTGGTACAAGGACTCGAAGGGCGCGGCGTCGGGAAACGGCAGTCCCGCCAAGTGCGCGAGCAAGGTGCGCACGGTGATGTTTTCCTTGCCGGCGGCGGCGAAGGCCGGCCAGTAGGCCGCCACCGGCCGGTCGAGTTCGATCCTGCCCTGGCTCGCCAAGCGCAGCACGCAGAGCGCGAACACCGACTTGCCGACCGATTTCATGTCGGTGATGGTGTGGCGCTGCCACGGCAGGGTGCGCGCGCGGTCGCGGTGGCCGGCCCACAGGTCGACCACCGGTTCGCCATCGACTGTGACGCACACCGCGCAGCCGACCTCTGCGCCGGTGGCCATGTTGCGTTCGAGCGCGTCGCGCACCCGGACAAAAGCCGGGTCGCAGTTGCCGTCCAGCGGAATCGGCATGGTGCGTTCAGGCGGTGGTTTCGATGCCGGCGTCGAAGGTCAGGCCGATCTTCTTGACTTCGTCTAACACCCCCGGTCCGTGCGCGTCGATGGCGGCGCCGATCGAAGGCGGCAGGCTGATGTCGTTGCGGTCGTGCACGCCGCCGGTGATCACCGTCATCAGCGTGCTGTCGCGGTCATCGATGTTGCGAAAGCCGCGACATACCCCCGGCGGCACCGACAGCGTGTCCCACTTGTTGAGGATCACCTTCTCGC
This sequence comes from Burkholderiales bacterium, assembly GCA_043775255.1. Classification (GTDB taxonomy): domain Bacteria; phylum Pseudomonadota; class Gammaproteobacteria; order Burkholderiales; family JAEUOS01; genus JAEUOS01. The sequence goes on along the minus strand of JAYVST010000015.1, from coordinate 77 downwards.
CGCCATCGTCGTTCACCGAGAACTCGAACTTGCCTTCGAGCACGAAAAAAGTTTCAAAGGTCTTGTGGTGGGCGTGC
>JAYVST010000014.1:0-2739 GCA_043775255.1 Burkholderiales bacterium | reverse complement strand
TTGCAGAATCTTGTCGAACACCGGCTGCGTGTTTTCCACCGAGCTGCTGATCACGGCGAGGATTTCCGCCGAGGCCTTCTGCTGCTCCAGGGCTTCCTTGGTTTCGTTGAACAGGCGCACGTTCTCGATGGCGATCAGCGCCTGATCGACAAACGACTCGGCCTGGGCTATCTCCTCCTTGCGGAACGCGGCATCCTTGTCGCGGAACGGACCCGCCAGGGTGCGCGCGAACGAAAGCAGGCCGATGCACTCGCCTTCCCGCAACAGCGGAACGAAGAGCGTCGCTTTCACCCCGCCGAAGGTCGTGTAGATGACGCGTTCGTGCGCCGGCAACTCGATGGCTGACCAGTCCGGAATGTGCAGGATGGCTCGGTCCACGATGGCGCGCGACGGGAAGTTGGCGCTCGGGTCGACGGGAAAGCTCGATGCCGGCCCCAGGTCCGTCAGCGGGCCGGCGCGGCTGGCCCCGGTTGCAATCGATATGGTGTCGCCGTCGCGGCGCAGCACAAACGCCATATCGCAGTCGAGCAACCGCACCGCCGCGCCGACAATCGCGTCGAATACGGGTTGCACATTGTTCGGTGAGCCGCTGATCACTCGCAGAATGTCGGTGCTGGCGGTCTGGCGGGCCAACGCCGCTTTGGTCTCGTTGAACAGGCGTGCGTTCTGGATCGCGATCACGGCCTGGTCGGCAAAGGTCTTGAGTAGGGCATGCTCCTTGTCTGTGAAAGGTCGCGGCGGCTGGCGCACCAGGTGGATGGTGCCGATGCCGCGATCCTCGTGCAGCATCGGCGCGATCAGAATGGAGAAGTTGCCGATACTGCGTGTCTGCGCCCGCATGGCTTCCGGTACACCGGGACCATCGGCCATGTCCGGGTAGTGGACAACCTGTCGCTTCCGGATCGGATAGGCTTGGTAGGACTGCGCGAGCGGCCGCGGGAAACCCTGGTTCAACACCTGCCAGGCGTGGTCGGCCTGCTCCGTCGATACGTCCTGGGAGCGCTGCATGTAGGCGTGGCGCACCATGCCGTCGTCGTCGACCAAGGAAACGACGATCTGGTCGGACGAGAACAGGCGCTGGCACGCGGCCGCGATGGCCTGGAACACCGGCTCGGTATCGGCGACCGAATTGCTGATGACGTTGAGCACCTCCGCGGAGGCGCGCTGTTGCTCCAGCGCCTCCTGGGTTTCCCTGAACAGGCGCACGTTCTCGATGGCGATGACGGCCTGGTCGGCGAAGGTCTGCAGGAGCTTGATCTGCCGTTCCGGGAACCGCCCCGGCTCGGGGCGGCCCACGACGATCGACCCGACGACGCGGCCGTCCTTGAGCATCGGTACGGCCAGATTGCTGCGGTAGCCGGCCTGCGCTGCGGGGCCCTTGAGGTCGTAGTCGGGATCGAGGCTTATATCGGCGATCTCCACCGGGACGCGGTCGCGAATGGCGCGGCCGCTCAAGGAAGCATTCGTCGGTCGCACCGGAAAGGCGCCACGCATCGCCTCGTCGGCTTCGGGCGACACGCCGCAGAAGGCCACCAGGTGCGCCCACTCGCCGTCGAAGCGCGTGACCAGGCAGACGGAGGCGCCACACAGCGCCTTGGCGCGCTCGGCAATCGCGTCGAACACCGGCTGCACGTCGGTCGGAGAACCGCCGATGACCTTGAGGATGTCCGCAGTCGCGGTCTGCCGCTCCAGTGACTCCTGCGTCTCGTTGAACAGGCGCGCGTTCTGGATCGCGATCACAGCCTGGTCGGCAAACGACATCAGCAGTGCCTGCTCCTTGGCCGTGAAGCCGTCGCCGGCATTGCGATTGACAACGATGCTTCCGATGCATCCTTCGCTGGTGAACATCGTCGCACCCATCTGTGCGTACGAAAACCCGATGGCCTGGGCAGGTGCACGCATCGCAGGCCCTGCCTTCGGGTCGCTCAGCACATCGCTGCTGCTGTAGACGCCCTTGCCTCGCCGCATCCAGGCTGCCTCTTTGCTACTGAGCTGGATCGGGTAAGCGGTATTGCCCAGGTCTTCGATCGCCGCAAGCTGCGTTGCGCTGAACGGCTGATTCCAGATCTCCGTTGTCAAGCGCTGGGCCGCCAGATGCAGCACGTCCTTGTCATCCAGCAGGTTCAGTGCCTGCCCCGCGCCGCGGAACAGCCGGCCGCAGCTCTCGAGGATCTTGTCGAACACCGGCTGCGCATCGGACATTGATCCGGCGATCGCCTGCAGCACGTCCGCGGACGCGGTCTGCTGCTCCAGGGCCTCGCGGGTCTCGTTGAAAAGGCGCGCATTCTGAATCGCAATCACCGCCTGGTCGGCGAAGGTCTGCAGAAGCGCGGACTCGCTTTCCGTGTATGGCCGCGGCGGCATGCGAACCACGTGGATGGTCCCGACCCCGCGGCCTTCCCACAACATGGGCGCGACAAGCAACGAGTAGTTGCCGAATTCCCGGCCATGCTGGCGCATCGCCTCGGGCACCTTGGGCCCGTTGATGATGTCCGGGTAGTGCACAACACGGCCGGTGCGAATCACATACCCCTGATAGGAATCCTCCAATGGCCGCGGAAAGCCTCGCGTGAGCGCTTCCGTCGATTCCAGATCTGTCGCCAATGCAGCGTAGTCGACCTGCCCGTCCTCACGCACCAACGAGATCCCGGATTGATCGCCGCCAAACAGGCGCCTGCAACTCTGCAGGATCTTGTCGAACACCGGTGCGGTGTCGGATACCGATCTGCCGATGACGCT
>JAYVST010000013.1:0-1616 GCA_043775255.1 Burkholderiales bacterium | reverse complement strand
CCATGCGCATGGCCGCGTGCGGCAAATCCGAGCCAGCGCACATAGCCTGAGAGGACCGCAGCGAGTTCGGTGGCGCGCAGGTCGGTGCGCGCGGTGTTGCTGCCGGAAATCCACTCGGCGCCGGGTCCGTCAGGGTCGGGTTCACGCCCGAATTCGACAACGAACACCAGTGCATGGGAGTGCGGCAGCCGCTGTCCGACAAGCCAGTCGCCTTCTTCGAGGGCGCAGCATCCCGCGATGACGGCATCGAGGAAGTACGCGGATGCCTTGAGGTTGTTGGCGCGCGTTAGCGGGTCGTCGGGTACGGGCGCTCGCGCATGCGCCACCGGGCCATCGAGGAACTTGCGGAACAGTTCAACGTACTCCGGACAGGCATGTGCGATTGCCGAGGCGCCGGCAACGCCGTCGTCTTCCGGTTGTGTCGCGTCGGCGGGCGCGAGCAGGCCGTCATGGCGCGCGAGGGTTTCAAGCGCCAGGGGGCCCAAGTGGAACGGTCGGTTCTTGTGACTGTACAAGCGCATGGTGGCATTCTTGTTTCGAGCGGCCCGTAGCCGGGTGGGTCCGGTGCGATTCTGCGATAGTGTCGGCGCCGGCGCCAGACTTTTCTTCAGGTGTCCGGAGAGTGAAGAGGCGCCGGAAACACCCAGAAACCCGCAAGCATCACCGGCGCCACTCGATCGGTGCGACCGCGAGGCCGCGCGCAGCGATCAGGCGCCGCGCAAGGTCGGGGTAATCCGTGATCAGACCGTCGACGCCCAGATCGAGCATGCGCTCGATATCGGCCGGCGCATTGACCGTCCACGGGATCACCTTGAGGCCGAGCGCGCGGGCGGTGGCGCGGTCGGCTTCACCGAGGTCGCCGTGATAGGGCGACCAGGCGTCGCCGCCGGCGGCACTTACCAGACCCGGCACCGAACCATGGTCTTCGAGTTTGAGGCCGGCGTTCCAGCGCGGGTCGAGGTTGTCGAGCCAGGGTTGCCGGGCTGTCAGATGTACGCGTGGAATTGCCGGCGCGGCTATGCGCGCCAGAGCCAGGGTGCGCCAGTCGAACGACTGCAGCGTGACCCGCTTGGCCATGCGATGGCGCGCGATGCTTTTCAGAATCGCCTTGATCATGACCTCGGGCGACGCGCTTGCCGTCGGCGCCAAGGGCGAGAGCTTGGTTTCGATGTTGACGCGGATAAGCCGTTGTCCGTCCGCCTTAAGCCAGGCGAAAAGAACGTCGAGTGCAGGGATCGTTTCGCCGTCCTCTGCGGTTTGTTGCGGGTTGCGCGCGGCGTAGTCGGAACCCGGGCGCAGGCGCCCGACATCGTAGCGGCGCACCTGTCGAAAAGTCAGGCTGTTGAGCGCAATGGCCGACTCGATCCAGCGGCCGTCGACGCCGCGCGCGAGCGCCGGGTTGAGCGCAGCGTCGTGGTGGATCACCACCACGCCGTCGCGCGTGATTCCGGCGTCGAGTTCGAGGGTCGATACGCCCAACGATACGGCGCGCCGGAATCCGGCCAGGGTGTTTTCCGGCGCCAGTCCGCGTGCGCCCCGGTGACCCTGCAGGTCGATTGAGGCGGCGCTCGCGCATCCTGCGATGGCCAGCGCGACCAGAAAAACCGCCGGCAATC
>JAYVST010000012.1:0-3193 GCA_043775255.1 Burkholderiales bacterium | reverse complement strand
CGCGTGACCCAGGCGTAGTCGGCTTCCACCCAGCCCATGCTCGCCATGTCGTCCTCGCGATGGGCGTCGAAGCCTGCGGAGATGAAGATCATCTCGGGGCGGAACTTGTCCAGCGCAGGCAGCCAGCGCTGCGTCACCGCTCGGCGCAGCGCCTCACCGCCGCTATAGGGCGGCAGGCCGATATTGACCATGTTGGGGCCGCGCGGCTCATCGCCTGAGAACGGATACAGCCCTTGCTGGAAGGTCGAGACCATCAGCACGCGCTCGTCGCCGGAGAAAACGTGTTCGCTGCCGTTGCCGTGGTGCACGTCGAAGTCGACCAGCGCGACGCGGTCCATGCCCAGCGCATCGAGCGCATGGGCGACACCGACCGCGACATTGTTGAAAAAGCAGAATCCCATCGCCCGATAGCGCTCGGCATGGTGCCCCGGCGGGCGCACGTTGCAAAACGCTGAAGCCGCCTCGCCTCTTGCCACCAGTTCGGCGCCGAGCACCGCGGCACCGGCGGCATGCCACGCGGCATTCAGGGTGTGCGGGTTCATCGCAGTGTCGGGGTCGAGGTGCACGTAGCCCTCGCAAGGCGACGCCGCCGTCAGCTCGGCCACATACAGCGCGTCGTGCACGCGCTCCACCTGCGCCCGGGTCGCGGCCGTTGCCTCATAGGGCGGCATCAGGTCCAACAACCCCTTGATCAAGAGGTGATCCTGGATCGCCGAGATTCTCGCCGCGCACTCGGGATGGTCTTCACCCATGTCGTGCAGCAAACAACTCGGATGGGAAATATAGGCCGTGGTCATGAACCCTGCCTCTTGTAGCCGGGCGATTTCGCCTCTATCGATAGGACTCAAGCACCAGCTCGAAGCGCCGATTGCCGGGCAGTCGATAAACCGAGAAGTCGCGCCGGTCGGCAGTCGCGATTTCAGTGATCTTGCCCTGCGTCGCCGAGTAAACCAGAGTGGCATCGCAGAAGTCCATCGGCAGATCCTCGTATTTTTCCATGCTTTCCCACAGAGCCATGATCGCATCTTCGGGGGGTGACTCGATTTTAAGTCGGCCGGCGGCTTGCAGTTTCGATACCGAGCCAAAAAACGAATGCTGCCATCGACGCGGCAGAAATGCAGAAACCTCGGTGAAAACGGCCCAGGTGGTGACAAGACAGCCGTCGAAATCGTCCAGGAATCGCCGGCAGGCTTCGTGGTGGGCGTCGCGAGGATCGAACAGGCCGATGAAAAAACCGCTGTCGGCCAGCACCCGTCTCATCGAACGCGCTTGATGGATTTGCCGGTGGAAACAGAGGCGTATCGCTCGGCTTGCCCGGTGCGCTCCGCGTGCTTGCGGCGCACCGCTTCCTGGAAGCGCAGCTTGTGTGGTCTGGTCTCGACGCGGTCCCCGACTTCGGACTCGGGTAGTCTCGCGGCGGCTTCCATTTCCGCGTGATAGATATCGTAGGCTCTGGGCCGGGCATGCGCCGCCAGGAACTCGCGAATGCTCCTCAAGACAACGGCGGACTTCGACAGACCGTGGCGCTCGCTGAATGCCTCGATCTGGCTTTCAATTTCCGACGGCAGGCGAAGAGATAGGGGCATGGCAAGACCTCGATGCAATACATTTTCCATAATTGTATCGCAAACGGCCGCGCGGTTTACTATGCCGCCGCCAGCACCCCGGCCAGCCGCTGAATGCCCTCCACGATGCGCGCTGGCGACATGGTCGCGAACGACAGGCGGAAGGTCGCCAGCTCCGGCCGGTCGGGATAAAACGCGATCCCCGGCACAAAAAACACCCCGGCCCGGCGCGCCGCCTCCAGCAACTCGCGCGCGTCGGTCCCTTTGCGCACGCGGCACCACATGAACATGCCTCCGGCGGGCCGCGTGAATTGGAGGTGATCGGCGCAGTGCCGCTCCAGCGCCGCGTGCATGGCCAGCGAGCGCTCGCGATAGGTGGCGCGAATCTTCGGCACATGCGCATCGAAGCGCCCCGCGGCCCAGTAGCGCTCCAGCGCGTATTGCGTCGGCAGCGCCGAGTGGATGTCGGTGGCGAGCTTGTGCCAGACCATCTCTTGGCGCAGCGCGCGCGGCGGAATCATCCAGCCCAGGCGCAGGCCCGGCGACACCAGTTTTGACAGGCTGGAGACGTGGATCACGCGCTCGCGCGCGCCCGGCACCCGGGCCGAGAGCGCCAGGAGCGAGGGTGGCGGCGGCACGTCGAACCAGAGGTGGCTATACGGGTCATCCTCGAGCACGTAGAACTCGTGCTCGACCGCGAGTTCAAGCACGCGCAAGCGCCGCTCCAGCGCCAGCACGCTGCCGGCGGGGTTGGAGAACGTGGGCACCGTGTACAGGAACTTCGGCCGCTGCCGGCGCAACGCCTGTTCAAGTGCGTCCGGAATCATTCCCTGGTCGTCGCACTCGATGCCCACGCCCTCTACCCGGGCCAGATGGAAGGCCTGCAGCGCGGTGGGAAAGGTCGGCCTCTCCATGAACACCGTGTCGCCCGGCCGCGCCAGCACCTGCACCGTGGTCGCGATGCCCTGCTGGCCGCCGTTGGCGACGATCACGTCCTCGACCCCCACCTCGACGCTGCTGCCGGTGGCGGGTCCGGCGGAGAACGCCGCCAGGCGCGCGCGCAAGGCCGGATAGCCCTCGCGCTCGCCGTACTGCAGGGCGGCGCGCGCGTCGTCATCGGCGAACAGTTCGGCGAACGCGGCGCCCAAGCCTTCGGTGTCGAACAGCTCGGGCGCGGGATAGCCGCCGGCGAACGAGATGCCGCCTTCGCGGCGCGCCATGCTCGCCACCTGGTAGATGATGCCGCCGAGTTCGGGTGAGTAGTTCACCGCTTGCCGCCTGACGAGACCGGGATCAGGGTTTTACCACGCTCGATCCGAGCAGTGGGCTGGCCCGCAGGCGTTCGCACTGCGCGGCGTCCAGCCGCGTGTTGTCGGGCGAAGTGTCTTCACGCATCAGGTTGCCAGGCGCGTCGCTGTGCTCGCCGCTGTCGGTCAGCAGATGCACCAGCTCGTGCGCCAGCACCAGCCCCAGGTCGCGCGCGCCATGGGCGACCCAGATGGTATCGGCCAGTTCCGGCCGCGTGCGCGTATTTGAGCGGCCAAAGGTTTCGGCGTCGAAGGCCGGCCGGTTCAGGTTTTCGTCGACCATGAAGATCGCCGGACGCCGCGCGTCGAACATGCGCATGA
>JAYVST010000011.1:0-3706 GCA_043775255.1 Burkholderiales bacterium | reverse complement strand
CTGGTCGAATTTCTGCACGGCCCAATCCGACCAACCTATTGGTCGGAACCGAACCAATCAAAAACGATGCCACCAGCATGCTCGAAATGGGGTCCATGGCAGTTCTCAGTCAGGTTTGATATCTAGACCGATTTTCTTGCAAACATCGACATGCAGTAGCCTCGACAAAATTTTTGTATTGCACTCGTGCGAGAGACTGTATATAGAGCCTATTCGATCGGCATAGTCTGTGGTATTGGGAAATATCTGATTCGTCAATGCCGCCTGATGAGACGTAACTATCTGAACCGTCTTGAAACCATTAGCCTCGGCAACATTTACATTCACGTTGTCTAGCCTTCGATAACCATTGGGGCCATCTATATCGGAAAAAAATCCGTGATGCGAATGCCACAGCGACTCTGCCTTGAATGCGTGTGGCGGAAGGTACTCGCTATCATTTCTGAATACTGCGCTGGTATCCCAGTCTTTCGGTGCGGCGCGCCATGTAAAGCTATCGATATATTGCAAACCAATCCCAGCGATCGACTTGGTTTTCAGGATCGTCGGCAAAATTTTCCCGAGATAGTCACTGACCGACTTCCACACATCGGTCCATCTGGAGTAGTCACCGATAACCAAGAGGCATTGAGTCTTGGCGATTTGAATCGCACGCATGACCTGACCAGCGTTGCCTATCCGTTCGAAACTAAATCCTCCGACCTCAGGAACGGGAGTCGGTCCGGTCGCACCCTGCATTGCAGGCCCGGCGACCATTGTGAACGTAACAGATATCTGCTGTTGAAACCTAGGAAAATCAACCAGAAACCTTTCCTTGAGTTCCTGTTCGAGTGCACTAAGCTCCGCAGACGCGAGATCGTCAGTCCAGTCGATCGCGAACACAGCATTTTGCACGGCATGATTGCCTGCGAACGGGTGTAGTTGATTTAAATCCATGATTTAATTGATGATTTAAATCTCCAAAAATTATTTTATCATGGCCTTTGGCCATACCCCTTCCGATTACACCAACTTCACGGACCCTGTTGACCCTGTTCTTTCGCCTGCCACCCTGAATGGCCGTTTCGAACATCGGACTGGTCTGGTCTGTCCGTTGGTCGGGCGCGCTTGCCGGGGTCAAAGACGGTGTGGGGGGCATGACATTCCAGGCTGCGTAAGCCGCTATCCTTGTGTTGCCCCATGCGCGGGGAAAGGAACGTTACGCATGGTCGCCGCGAGCCGCGTCGGCATCACACGAGCATGGGATCCGGGCCTCTGATTGTTTTGGTGCCGCCTATCTGACTCGAACAGATGACCTATCGCTTACAAGGCGATTGCTCTACCAACTGAGCTAAGGCGGCGCTAAGGCTGCACGATCCAGCCCGCAATGGCTTGTTACTTTACAACGGTGAACTTGGGTTTGCTGCCGGCCTTGGGCCGTTCCGGCGCGGTGGCGAGGCCGGGTTCGTCCACCTTGGCATCGGGCCGATGCTCGATCTTCGCATCTACCACTTCGAAGCCCATGCCGTGGCCGTTCTCGCGTGCGTAGATGGCGGCGACGCGCTCGATCGGCACCGAGATCTCGCGCGCGACACCGCCGAAACGGGCGGCGAATTCGATGACTTCATTGCCCATCTTGAGGCCGCTGGTGGCGTCGAACGAGACATTGAGGACGATCTGGCCGTCCTTGATGAACTCCTGCGGCACGCGGGTGTGCTCGTTGACGACCACCGCCACGTACGGGGTATAGCCGTTGTCGGTGCACCATTCGTAGATGGCGCGGATCAGGTAGGGGCGGGTCGACTTGTCGTGCGGCTCGTTGCGCTCTTCTGCCATGCTCGTGGTCCCCGTTCGAACGGCGCTTCGCTCGTCGCGAAAGTGCGCCTTACTTGCGCATCACTTTTTCCGAAGGCGTGAGCGCCTCGAAAAAAGCGGGACGGCTGAAGATGCGCTCGGCGTATTTCATCACCGGCGCGGCCTGGCGCGGCAGCGAGATGCCGTAGTGGTCGAGACGCCACAGGAGCGGCGCGATCGAAACGTCGAGCATGGTGAACTCCTCGCCCAGCATCCATTTCTGCTTGGCAAGGTTGGGCGCCAGCTGGGTGAGAACGGCAGCGACGCGGTCGCGTGCGCGGTCCTGCTGCTTCTGGTTGCCTTTCTCCAGTGCGTCGATATGGATGAACAACTCGCGTTCGAAATTGAGCAGGAACAGCCGGGTGCGGCCGCGCATCACCGGGTCGGCCGGCATCAGTTGCGGATGCGGGAAACGTTCGTCGATGTACTCGTTGATGATGTTCGATTCGTACAGGATGAGATCGCGCTCGACCAGGATCGGCACCTGGGCGTAGGGGTTCATCACCGAGATATCTTCCGGCTTGCTGAATAGATCGATGTCCTTGATCTCGAAATCCATGCCCTTTTCGTACAGGACGAAACGGCAGCGGTGGGAAAAGGGACAGGTCGTGCCCGAATACAAAACCATCATGATGAGACCCTGCAATTGAGGCCGAATAAAACGCCGGCCTTGGTTTGTTATTCGTCCCTGAATCGACCGGCTGCGCCGGCGCTTCAGGGCATATTTGATGCGGCGAAAGCAGGGCTTTGCTTTTGCCGGAATCGGCTAGTGAATGTCTTTCCAGTACGAGCGGTTGAGCATCCACGCGCACGGCAACAGGAACACGCCTAAGAAGACCAGCACGGCGATGCCCAACTGCTTGCGCTGGGCCGCCACCGGTTCGGACATCCACACCAGAAAACCGACCAGGTCGGCCATCGCGTTGTCGTATTCCAACGCGTTCATCCTGCCCGCCTTGACGAGCTCGAACTTCTCGAACTTCTCGATGGTCTTGCCGGCATCATGCGGGTCTTTCACCTTGACGAACTTCGCCACCTGCTCGCCCTGCAATTCGTAGAGCACATGGGGCATGCCCACGTTGGAGAAGGCGAGGTTGTTCCAGCCGGTCTCGCGCGACGGGTCGCGGTAGAAGGTGCGCAGATAAGTGTAGAGCCAGTCCGCGCCGGAACCGGCCGGGGACGAGCGCGCCCGCGCGATCACCGAGAGATCGGGCGGCGCGGCGCCGAACCATTCCTTGGCGTCCTTTTTCGACAGCGACGTGGTCATCAGCTCGCCTACCTTGTCGGCGCTGAAGAGCAGGTTGTCCTTGATCTGCCCATCGGTCAGTCCGATGTCCTTCATGCGGTTGTAGCGCATCGATTGCGCGCCATGGCAATTGAGGCAGTAGTTGACGAACAGCTTCGCGCCGCGCTGCAGCGCCTGCAGGTCGGTGAAACGGTCGGGCGGCGCCCGATCGAGGGGGATGCCCGCTTCGTTGGCGCCGACGGGCGCGGCAACGGCGGCCAGCAACAGGACGGCCGCAGCCAGGGTGCGTTGGATAAATTTCATTTTTCTAGGTTCCTGGCCCATTTACATGGTCACGCGCGCGGGTACCGGCTTGAACCGGCCCCAGCGGCTCCACCACGGCATGCCGAGGAAAAAGCCGAAGTAGATCAAGGTGCATACCTGCGATACCACCTCGCCTACCGGCGACGGCGGCTGGGTGCCCAGATAACCGAGAATCAGGAAAGCGAGCACGAACACGATGTAGAAGTAGAGATGCATCGCCGGGCGGTAGCGGATCGACTTGACCGGCGAGCGGTCCAGCCAGGGCAGGAAAAAGAAGATGAGCGTCGAGGCGCCCATGGCGACCACGCCCCACACCTTGGCGTC
>JAYVST010000010.1:0-8508 GCA_043775255.1 Burkholderiales bacterium | reverse complement strand
CGCGCTTCGCCACCCATGCGCAGCGCCATGCCGACCAGATAGGTTTTTGGGCCGAGGTCGGGCGTCGCGTCGCCACGCGCACGAGCGCGCAGTGGATTGAGGGGCTGACTGCAGCGGATGTACCGTTCGCCCCCGTCAATTCGCTCGACGACCTGCTGACCGACCCGCATCTGGCGAGCATCGGTTACTGGCAGACCATGGAACATTCGACGGAGGGTCCCTTGCGGGTCTCGACGCCGCCGGTCGAGATGCGTGCTTCGCCGCCATCGGTGCGCCGGCTGCCGCCAGGCTTAGGAGAGAACACTGCCGAAGTGTTGCGCGAATATGGCGTTGCCGACGAAGAGATCGAGCGCCTGCATGCGCTCGGAGTGACGCGAGCGCTCGATCCGCCCAAGGCGGGATAGGTGCGGCGCGGGGGGCCGGTCGCTGCGCACGGCAGCTAAACTTCAGTCGCGGCGACCGAAGGCCCCGCGTCGCCACAGATCGTCGATCTGCGCTTGGTCGAAGTGAAGGACTTGTTCGAGGATCGCGCCGGTGTGCTCACCGAGCAGAGGCGGCGCCAGCGGATCCGCCGTCGGCGTCAGACTCATGATGACCGGCGCGCGCACGTTGGGAACGGTCCCCGCCCTTGAATGCGGAATTTCGCTGGCGATGGCACGACGCCGGACATCGTCCGAAGCAAAGGCCTCAGCGATGGTCAGAACCGGCGCCACCGGTACACCTGCCTGCGACAGGCACGCAACCCAGTGATCGCGCGGCCTGCGCTTGAAAGCGGCGCAGAGCATTTCCGTCAGGCGAGCGGTATTGCGCACCCTGTCAGCATTGGTCGAAAAATCCGGGTCATCGGCGAGTTCGGGCATGCCGAGCGCATCCTCGACCAGCCTTCTGAACAGGCGATCGTTTCCGCAGGTCACGAAGATCGGACGGTCGGCGGTCGGATAGGCATCGCTCGGCGCGGTTTGCGGCGCACGATTGCCATTGCGCGTCATCTCCTCTCCGCTGGTGAGATAGGCCATGCCGTACATGGTGAGCGTCGCCATGGCCACGTCGATCAACGCGACTTCGATATGCTGGCCGAATCCCAGGCGTTCGCGCGCCACAACGGCTGCCAGCATCGCGCTTGTGGCGTTGAGCGCAGTGGCCGTGTCGAGGATCGGCACCTGGGTGCGCATCGGCAGACTCTCTGCTTCGCCTGTGAGCGACATCAGACCGCTGCCGGCCTGCGCCATCGCATCGTAGCTGCGCCGCGCCACGGGGCTCGGGTCGTCGCGCCCGAAACCGGAGATCGAACAGTAGATCAGTCGCGGATGGTAGGCCGAAACGCTCGGGTAGTCGAGCCCGAAGCGCGCCATCACGCCGTTGGAAAAATTTTCCATGACGATGTCCGCGCCGGCGATCAGCGCGCGCGCGACTTCGCGACCGGCGTCGGTTTTCAGGTCCAGCGTGATGCTCTTCTTGTTGCGATTGGTAGAAAGGTAAAACGCGCACTCGCCGGCCAGGCTGGTGGTGGTGTAGTGGCGGCTGTCGTCGCCACCGTCGGGCGCTTCCACCTTGATGACTTCGGCGCCGAAGTCGGCCAGTTGCTGGCTGCTGTACGGCCCGGACAGCATGCGCGTGAAGTCGATCACCCGCAGACCTTCGAGCGCCAGCGGCGCGCCGACGGCGCGCGCCGTGTGGGGTGGCAGCTTGGGGCGGACTCCATCCATCGCGTTTACTCCCTGGGCCCTGCGGTTGCGGACCGCGTCGTCACATCATCCTGCCAAACCCGGGTTCCTGGCGCCTGTCATTCGGGTTGGATACCCGCGCCGCGAATCAGCCGCGCCCAACGCGGACGTTCGGTGCGCATGAAGCTGCCAAACTCTTCCGGTGTCATCGAAGCCGCGTCGAAGCCGAGCCGGCCGAGCTGCTCGCGCACATCGGGCCGCGCCACCACCTTGCGAACTTCGTCGCTGATACGCCGCACGATCGACGGATCGGTGCCCGCCGGCATGCAGAACGCCGTCCATCCGACCAGTTCGTAGCCGGGCACACCGGCTTCGGCGATGGTCGGCGTGTCCGGCAACATCGAACCGCGCTTGGCCGACGTGATACCGAGCAGGCGCAATCTCCCGGATTGAACCAGGCCAAGCGAAGACGGTATGTCGACAAACGAAAGCGTCACCTGGCCGCTGATCACATCGTTGAGGGACGCAGGCGCGCTCTTGTACGGGACGCCGACCCATTCGATGCCGGTCATGCGCGCGAACATCGACGCCGCCACCAGGCTGGTGCTGTTGGCGCTGGCAAAGGTCAATGTTTTCGGGCGTGCCCTTGCGTAGGCGATCAACTCTTTCACCGAGCGCACCGGAAGGTCGCGGTTGACCACCAGTATGAAAGGCAAGGTGCCGAGAAGGGAAACCGGTACGAAGTCGGTGGCAGGTTCGTAGGGCAGTGCCTTCAACAGATACGGATTCGCCACCAGCGTGGTGTTGCTGCCGGCGTAAATCGTGTAGCCATCGTTGCCGCCGCGCAAGGCTTCCAGCGCGGCGACCACGCCGTTGCCGCCGACCCGGTTCTCGATCACCACACTCTGCCCAAGCAGTTCGCCCAGATGTTTCGCGATCAGGCGGTTGGATACGTCGCCGCCGCCGCCTGGCGGTGAGGGTGTGATGAGTCTGATCGGGCGCGTTGGGTAGGCCTGCGCCCACGCTGCTCGTCCGGCGAAGCCCGGCAGCGGAGCAGCCAGGATGGCAAAGATGGCGCTTCTGCGTTTCATCGCGACCCTCCGCATCGTCTTTCTAGTTTGGAGCGAGCAAGCCGCGCGACTGCCGCGCGGCGACCTCGTCCGGCGTCAGCCATCCGGCGAGCGAAGCCGAGGGATTTTCGTTGCGCGCCGAACGCGGCGGCCCCGGCGTGGCGTTCGGGGTTCGGCTGAAGCGCGGCGCCGGCGCCGGTTGCGTTACCCCGTCGATGTCGACAAAGGCGCCCCGCGCGACGGCATGCGCATGCTGCGGCGCCTCATCGAAATCGAGGACCGGCGCCACGCAGGCGTCCGTGCCGCTGAATATGGCGCACCATTGGTCGCGGGTCTTGGTCGCGATGCGGCAGGCGATATGTGCGCGCAAGACGGGCCAATTCTCCGTCTGCCCGCGGTCCGGCAGGGCAGCCATGTCCAAGCCCAGCAGGGTCAGGAATTGGCGATAGAAACGCTCCTCGATCGGCGCCACCGAAAGCCACTTGCCGTCCGCGCACAAGTGGGTATCGTAGAACGGCGCGCCGGAATCAAGGTAGTTGCAACCGCGCCGCCCGGACCATTTGCCCTCGGCATGGATGCCGAAGAAATGCGTCGCCAGCGTCGCGGCGCCCTCGAACATTGCGGCGTCCACCACTTGGCCCAGGCCGGAATGGCGCGCTTCGAGCAATGCGCTGACGATCCCCAATGCGAGAAACATGGCGCCGCCGCCATAGTCGCCGATCAGGTTGAGCGGCGGCGTCGGCGCCTGGTCGGCGCGACCGATCGCATTGAGCACGCCGGTCATCGCGATGTAGTTCAGGTCGTGGCCGGCTTCTTGTGCCATGGGTCCGCTCTGCCCCCATCCGGTGATGCGGCCGTAGACCAGGCGCGGGTTGCGGGCAAGGCAGGTTTCCGGACCGAGGCCTAGTCGCTCCAGCACACCGGGCCGAAACGGATCGATCAGCGCGTCGGCCTGGTCGCTCAGACACAGCACCATGCGGATCGCCTCCGCGTTCTTCAAGTCGAGCGAAATGGCCTCACGATTGCGCAGCACAAGCGAGTAGCGCAACTCGCGCTTGACGCCGACATCGGCCGGCGCCGTACGGTCGATGCGCAAGACCGTTGCGCCTAGGTCGGCGAGCAACATGCCGCACATCGGGCCTGGTCCGATGCCCGCCAGTTCGAGGACCTTGATGCCCTTGAGCGGACCGGCCGGCTTGTCGTCCACGCCTTCCGGTGCGGTGCCGCGAAGAATTGCGTCCATTCAGTCGAGCTTCAAATTGAGGGGACGGATCGCGGCATCCCAGCGTTCCTGGTCCCTGGCGATGAATTCCTGGAACTTCGCCGGTGAATCGACCGCCAGGGGCACCGAGCCGGTACTGGCAAGCATCGCCTGGTAGCGCGGCGAAGCAACTGCGGATTTGATCGCGCGCTCCAGCTTTTCGACCACTTCGAATGGTGTGCCGGACGGCACGGCGTAGCCCCACCATGGATTGGGCATGCCCTCGATACCGGACTCGACGAAGGTCGGTACCTCGGGAAGGTTGGGCATGCGGCGCGGCGTGCCGACGGCGACGATGTTGGCCTGGCCCGCATTCATCAGGGACAAGCCGTGCGTGGCCGAGGTGAAGAACAACTGGACACGCCCGCTCACAAGGTCGGCGGTGGCCTGCGCCGGATCCTTGTAACCCACGCCCTGCATTTTCAGCCCGTTCGACTCGGCCAGGCGCGCGGCCAGCAGGTGCGGGCTGCCGCCGGCCCCCCAATAGGCGAAGAAAACCTTGTCGGGGTTGGCCTTGGCGAAGGCGACGAATTCGCGTCCGGTGGTCACCGGAATGGTCTTCGATACCGCCATTACCATCGAAACAATGCCACCGCCGGCAATCGGAATGAAGTCGCTGTTCTTGTACGTGACGTTGCGGTACAGGAGCACGTTGTTCACGGTTTGGTTGTTGAGCATCAGAAGCGTGTAGCCATCCTTGGGCGCGCCGACGACGGCCGACGCCGCGATCATCGTCGCCGCGCCGGGCTTGTTTTCGACGATCACCGGTTGACCGATTTCCTTCGACAACAAATCCGCCAGCAAGCGCGTGCTGACCTCCATGCCGACGCCCTGGCCGAAGCCGACGACGATACGGATCGGCCGCACCGGGTAGTCCAGTGCACCGGCCGTACCCGCCAACATTGCACCGGCCAGCAGCACGAGGCCGGCAAGGCGGCGCGCGCTCGGGATTTTCATTTGCAGGTTCTCCGACGCGAGTGGATCTGGCTCATGTGGGGTTGAAGGCGGCTCGCTCAGCGGCTGGTACGCGGCATGCCGAGTCCGCGCGCCGCGACCATTTCTCGCATCACTTCGCCGCTGCCGCCGCCGTAAGTGTTGATCTGGCAACGCCGGTACTGGTACTCGACATCCCCGCCGATCAATGCCGCTTCACCGCCGTGGCGCACCAGCCCGCCCGGTCCGAGTACCTCCAGCAGTTCGCGACAGGTGGCGACCAGGGTTTCCACGCCCTGCACTTTGGCGGCGCAGGCAAACGCGGGATCCGGCTGCGCACTCTCAAGGCTCCAGGCCAGACGGTAGTTGAGCATGCGCAGCGTTTCCAGGCGCACGTACACCTGTGCGAGCAGACGCTGTACCCGCGGTTCGTCGATCGGTCGCCGACCGTGATGCGCTGCGCGCGCCCAGTGCAGAGTGCGGCGGTACAGCTCTTCCCCATGGACGCCGCGCGCGGCAATGCCGATGCGCTCGTAGTTGAGCTGCGCGGTGATGAGCTTCCAGCCGCCGTTGAGTTCGCCCACCAGCATGTCCGCCGGGACATGCACGTCGTCGTAGTAGGTGACATTGGTGCGCATGTCCGCTACGGTCTCGACCGGCGTCATCGAAAAGCCGCGCGCACCCGTGTCCACCAGGAGGATCGAAATCCCCTTGTGCGCCTTGGCGGCGGGGTCTGTTCGCGCAGCCAGCCAGATATAGTCGGCGCCCTCCGCATGGCTCGTGTAAATCTTGCTCCCGTTGACCACGTATCGGCCGTCGGGCAAAACGGTGGCACGGGTCTTGAGGCTGGCCAGGTCGGTTCCCGCACCCGCTTCGGTGTAGCCGATCGCGAAATGGATTTGACCCGACGCGATGCCCGGCAACAGGCGTTGCTTGAGCGCCTCCGAACCATGCGCCATCAATGTCGGCCCAAGGGTACTCAGGGTGACAAACGGAATCGGCGCGCCGGCGCGCAGCGCCTCTTGAACGAAAATCAACTGTTCGATCGGCCCGTAACCGCGCCCACCATAACGCAGCGGCCAGCCCACGGCAAGGTAGCCATCCGTGCCGATTTGCCGGATTACCTGCCTGTACACCGGCGTGGCCGCATGGACGCGCAGCTGTTCCCTGAGGTCGGGCGTGATCAGGCGCGCGAAATAGGCGCGAAGTTCGGCGCGCAGCGCAAGCTGGAGTTCGGTCAGCCGGCAACGCATGGCCTAGTCGCGCCCCAGGATAAGCCCGCTGGTCGGCACGCCGGTGCCGGCGGTGACCAGCATGGTATCGACGTCGTGGATCTGGTTGACGGCGGTGCCGCGCAACTGGCGCACTGCCTCGGCGATGCCGTTCATGCCGTGGATATAGGCCTCGCCCAACTGGCCGCCGTTCGGATTGACGGGAAGACGGCCGCCCCGCGCATGCTGGCGCGCACGCACGAAATGCTTGGCTTCGCCGCGCGCGCAAAAGCCGAACTCCTCGATCTGCTCGAGCACGTAGGGCGTGAAATGGTCGTAGAGGATGGCGGCGTCGATGTCGTCCGCGCGCAGCCCGCTCTGCGCGTAGAGTTGCCTCGCAACCAGGCCCATTTCTGGCAATGAGGTCAGGTCGTCGCGATAAAAACTCGTCATGCGATGCTGGCCCCTGGCGGAGCCTTGCGCGGCGGCACGCACCACGGCCGGCTTGTTCTTCAGTCGGCGCGCGCGTTCCAACGAGGTGATCACGAGCGCCACCGCGCCGTCGCTTTCCTGGCAGCAATCGAGCAAATGCAGCGGTTCGGCGACAAAACGCGATTGCTGATGGTCCAGGAGCGTGATCGGCTGGCCATGGAAATAGGCCTTGGGATTGGTCGCGGCGAATTCCCGCGCCGCCACCGAAACCAGGCCAAGATCCGTGCTGGCCACGCCGTATTTGTGCATATAGGCGCGTGCCGCCATGGCGACGTAGCCGGCGGGTGTGGACAGCCCCGCCGGCACATACCAGCTGTAATGGCTTGACTGCAGGAATGCAGGAGTCTGCACGACGTTCGCGCCGCTTCCAAACCGATACCAAGAGCGCTCGTTCATGGCGCGATAGCAGACCACCACATGGGCCACGCCGGTCGCGATTGCCATCGCCGCCTGCAGCACCGGCGCGCATGCGCCGCCACCGCCATAGTCGATGCGCGAAAAGAAGGTCAGGTCCTTCCCGCCGATCAGGCGGTGTACATCCATCTCGGGGTTGTTGTCCATGGTGAAGGTGCACATGCCGTCGACTTCCGCCGGTTCGATCCCCGCATCACCCAGCGCCGCCAAGCAGGCCTCGACCGCCAGGCGCATTTCGGTGCGGCCCGACGCCTTGGAAAACTCGGTAGCGCCGATGCCGGCGATGGCTACCTTCGAGTCCGGGAACTCAGCCATGCACGGCCTCGAGAAAGCGCACCACCACGTCGGCGGTGACATGGTCGCCACGCGGATTGCGGCCGGTTACGGCGATCGACACCGAACGTGTTGTCGGGTCCAGCGCGGTGACCGTTCCCGAGAGGACCAGCGTATCGCCGGGATGGTTGGGCGCGCCGAGCCGCAGCTTGAGGCTTTTCAGAAACGAATTCGCGCCGGCCCATTCGACGACCAAACGCTCCAGGTACCCGGCCGTGGTGTGGGTATTGGTGAACACCGACGCGCTGCCGTGCGCGCGGGCGCGGTCGACGTCGAAGTGCACGGGCTGGTAGTCGCGCGTGGCCAGTGCCGCAGCCATGATGGAAGTCACGGTAACCGGGATGGACAGCGGCGGCAACGTCTGGCCGAGGCGAACATCCGCAAAGGCGATCGTGGGCCTACTCATGCTCGAAGGCCTCGATCGATGCGCCGGCCAGCGCGCGTCCGAGATGCGCAAGTTGCGCTTCGGCGCCACCGCCGGTCATCTCCAGCGCGCGGCTCTTGAGAAAGTATCGGTGGATCGGGTAGCGCAGGTCGGCGCCGACTCCGCCGTGGAAATGCTGCGCGGTGTGACCCACCAGGTGACCGGCCTGGCTGGCCTGATACTTGGCGACCCGGCCTGCGGCAACGCACGGCAGCCCATGGTCGAGCCGCCATGCCAGTTGCCACTGCGCCGAGCGCAACAACTCGACCTCGATGTAGGCGTCGGCGGCGCGCACCGCAATGGCCTGGAAGCTGCCAAGCGCCCGCCCGAACTGCTGGCGTTCGCTGACATAGGCGCTCGCCCGTGCCAGCGCCTCCTGCACCACACCCAACTGTAAGGCCGCCAGGCACAGTGCGATGCGCGGCTCAAGCCACGACATCGCGGTCGGATCGAGTGCCGCATCTCCAGGCAAGCGCGCGTCGCAGAAGCCGAGTTCGCAAACCGGCTGGAAATCGGTGAATCGGCCGTCGATCCGACGCATGCCGGGCTGGTCGGTCGGGACTAGAAATATTCCGGGGCCCTGTGGGGTATTGGCCGGGACCAGCAGCCACTTCTGGCACGCATCAAGCAACACCGTCGGGAGGCTGCCGTTCAAGGCCCAGCCATCGCCGGTCGAGCGCGCCGTGACGCCGCATGCGTCGTCGAG
>JAYVST010000009.1:0-2347 GCA_043775255.1 Burkholderiales bacterium | reverse complement strand
CCGCTATCAGCCTCCCTGGTATTTCTTTCCCATGCTGCTTGTGGGCATGCTGCCCTGGACCCTGCTGCTGTTCGGCGCGCTTGCACGCGCGGCGCGCGGTGATGGCGCCGGCGGCTTCCGGCCGCGCCTGTTCCTGCTGGTCTGGTGCGTTTTCGTCTTCGCGTTTTTCTCGGCATCTAGCTCCAAACTGCCCTCCTACATCCTGCCGATTTTTCCTGCGCTGGCATTGCTTACGGCCGACTACGCCATGCGCCTGTCGCCGCGCGCGCTGACCTGGCATGCGGCGCCCTATATTGCCGTAGGCGCGATGACCATGCTGGTCGCCGCACAGGTGGTCAGGCTGGCCAGCGCGGAGGTGCCAGTCGCGCTGTACCAGGCCTACGTCCCCTGGCTGGTGGTCGCCGGTGGCGTACTGAGCGCGGGCGCGGTGCTGGCGGTGTTGTTTGCGGTGCGCAACCGCCCCGCGCTCGCCCTGATCGCGTTAGCCGGTGGCGGGCTCGGTTGCGCCCAGTTGATCCTCACCGGGCACGACAGTCTGGCCCCCGCCAATTCCTCCTACTATCTGGCCCGGCAAATCCGGCCGTACCTGAAGCCCGGCATTCCCTTCTACAGCCTGGGCATCTATGAGCAGACCCTGCCGTTCTACATCAAGCGCACCGTGACACTGGTGGAAGCGCGCGACGAACTCGGCTTCGGCATCGCCCAGGAACCGCAAAAATTCGTGCGCGACTACGAGGAATTTGCGCGCCGCTGGCAAGCGCACCCGGAGGCCCTGGCCATCATGCACCCGAACAGCCTGGCCTGGTTCGATCGGCATGGCGTGCCGTATGAAATAATCGGTCGCGATACCCGCAGGGCAGTGGTGCGCAAACCGGGCGCCGCCACGGTTGCACCGCCTTCCGTTCCCGCGCCAAGGTCCCGCCCACCGCCATGACCACAGTCGCCTTTGCGCTGATTCTCACCGGCGTTATGCTCAATGCAGCCGCCCAGCTGCTGCTCAAGGCGGGCACCAATGCGGTCGGCCATTTCGAGTTCTCCATGGCCAATCTGATGCCGGTCGGATGGCGTCTTGCGACCGAACCGCATATCCTCGGCGGCATGGCCTGCTATGTCGTCAGCCTGGTGGTGTGGATCATGGGCCTCTCACGGGTGCCGGTGAGCATCGCCTACCCGATGCTCTCCCTTGGCTACGTGGTCAATGCCCTGGCCGCATGGCACCTGTTCGGCGAGTCCTTCTCCGCGCAGAAGGTTGCCGGCATCGCGACCATCATCGTCGGCGTGTGGCTGGTGGCGCGCGCCTGAACCCCATGACGCAACCTTTCCTGCCGTTGACCCGGCCCTCGATCGACGAGGACACCATCGCCGGGGTGGCTGCCGTGTTGCGCTCGGGTTGGATCACCACCGGCCCGCAGGCGCAGGCCTTCGAGGCGGCCTTGTCCGCCCACTGCGGCGGCCGCCCGGTACGCGTCTTCAACAGCGGCACCGCGACCATGGAGGTCGCGCTGCGGGTTGCCGGCGTCGGTCCGGGGCACGAGGTCATCACCACCCCGCTCACCTGGGTGGCGACCGCCAACGTCATTCTGGAAACCGGCGCGCGCCCGGTATTCGTCGATGTCGATCCGGCCACCCGCAACATCGACGTGAACCGGATCGCCGCAGCCATCACGCCCGCCACCCGCGCCATCATCCCGGTCGATCTGGCCGGCCTGCCGGTGGATCGCGATCACCTCTACGCAATCGCCCAACGCCATTCGTTGCGGGTGGTCGAAGACGCCGCGCAGTCGTATGGCGCCGGCTGGCGCGGGCGCGCCATTGGCTCGTTCGGCGACTTTGTCTCGTTCAGCTTCCACCCCAACAAGAATGTCACGTCGATCGAAGGCGGCGCGCTGGTCCTGCCGCCGGACATCGACGCGGGTCTGGTCGAACGCTATCGGCTGCAAGGGGTGGCAAAAAGTGGCTTCGACGGCATGGAAGTCGATGTTCTCGGCGGCAAGTTCAACCTGACCGACGTGGCGGCCCGGGTCGGCCTGGGCCAGTTGAAACGTCTGCAGGAATTCACCGCACGGCGGCGCATGTTGGCGCGGCACTACTTCGACAGCTTCAACAGCGAGTTGGGCTGCGACCTACCGGTAATGGATTTCGAGAATTGCAACTGGCACATGTTTCAGATCGTGCTGCCGGCCGACGTGCCGCGCGCCGCCTTCATGGGCGCGATGAAAGAGCGCGGCATCGGCACCGGCGTGCACTATCCGGTGATTCATCTATTCAAGCTGTATCGCGCCCTGGGTTTCCATGAAGGCATGTTCCCGCAGGCCGAACGGATCGGCCGCGCCATCGTGACCCTGCC
>JAYVST010000008.1:0-4816 GCA_043775255.1 Burkholderiales bacterium | reverse complement strand
AAACGGATTCGCGCCCTGCGCGGCGGCGCCGACGGCTTCGACCGCGCCACCTGGCGCCAAATGGCCGAACAGGGCTGGCTCGCGGTGCTGGTGCCGGAGGAGGCGGGCGGCCTGGGCCTCGGCGTGGAAGCTGCGGCTGCCATCGCCACGCGCTTAGGCTATGCGGCCTGGCCGGAACCCTTTGTCGCCGCCGGCGTGCTCACCACCGCCCTGCTGGCGCGCGCCGACAACCGGGCGAGGGCCGCAACGCTGCAGGACCAGGCGCTGGGGGGCGGGCAGGTGGTTACGGCGGCGTGGCAGAACGACGCCGGCGATCTCGCGCCGGAAACTGCCGGGGTGACCGAAAGCGGCGGCGTGCTCCAAGGCGCCTGTCGTTTTGTGCGGGTGGCTGCGGCCGACGTTTTCCTGATCGGTGCGCGCGGCCGCGACGGGCTTTGCCTGCATGCCGTCGAACGCGGCCGCGCCGGGTTGTCGATCGAACCCGAGGCTGCCGCCGACGGCAGCGCCAGCGCCCGGCTGGTCCTGCGCGGGGCGCGGGTGACGATTGCGGATCGTCTCATCGGCCCGGCCACGGCGGCGCAGGCGCTGGGCTACGCGATCGACGCGGCGGTGCTGTGCACGGCCGCCGAACTGGTCGGCATCATGGAGCGGGTGCTCGAACTGACATTCGAATACCTGCGCACGCGCAAGCAGTTCGGCAAGCCCATCGGCAGCTTCCAGGCGCTGCAGCACCGCGCGGTGGACATCTGGATCCAGAAGGAATTGTCGCAGGCGGCGCTGGCCGCAGCGCTCGCGCGTTTCGACGCGGCAGGGGCAACGCCGCGCGAGCGCTCGCTCGCGGCCTCGTCTGCCAAGGCGCGCGCCGCCGAGGCCGCCATGCTGGTGTGCAAGCAGGCGGTGCAATTGCATGGCGCCATCGGCACTACCGACGAATACGATCTCAGCCTGTATTTCAACCGCGCGCTGGTGCTGTGCGCGTGGCTCGGCAACGCTGCCGCGCAGCGCCGCCGCTATGGCGAGCTCGCGCTGGCGGAGGCACATCGATGAGCACGGCCACGCATGACCCCGCGCACCGCTACGGCGTAGCCCAGGAACGCGACTGGAACGCGCTGGGCGACGAGGAATTCCGCACCATCGTGCGCGCCGATTTCGAAGCCCACTATCCGCCGGCCCTGCGCTACCCGCCGCGCCGCTTGCGCTGGAGCGAGATCGGCCCCTGGTACCTGCGCATGGCGCAGAAAGACTGGATCGCGCCCAACTGGCCGGCCGCATACGGCGGCATGGGCTTGGGCGCAGCCAAGCTCCTGATCTTCATCGAGGAGCAGGAGCGCTTCGGCATCGCGCGTTTCCAGGACCATGGCGTGCTGATGGTGGGGCCGGTGCTGCAGCGCTTTGGCACCGAGGAGCAGAGGCGGCGCTACCTGCCCGACATTCTCAACTGCCGCAACATCTGGTCACAGGGCTACTCCGAGCCGGGCGCCGGCTCGGATCTGGCCGGCCTGTCCACCCGCGCCGTTCTGGACGGCGACCAGTTCGTCATCGACGGCCACAAGACCTGGACTACCCTGGCGCAGGACGCGACCCACATGTTCGTGCTGGTGCGCACCAACCCCGAGGGCAAGAAGCAGGCGGGCATCAGCTTCCTGTTGGTCGACATCAAGGCGCCCGGCATCACCGTGCGGCCGATCCGCGACATGGCCGGCCACGAAGAATTCTGCGAGGTGTTTTTCGACGCCGTGCGCACGCCGGCTTTCAATCTGGTCGGCGAACTCAACGGCGGCTGGACCATCGCCAAATCGCTCCTCAGCTTCGAGCGCATCTTCATTGGCAGCCCCAAGCTGCCGGAATACGGCCTGGCAATGCTGGAGAAGCTCGCGCGCGCGCGCGGCCTGGCCGACGATCCGGTGTTTCGCGACAAGTTCACCGCACTGAAACTGGACGTGCTGCACTTAGGCGATTTATACGCGCGCTTCGCTGCCGTGGTCATTCGCGGCGAGGCGCTCGGACCGGAGGTGTCGATGCTGAAAATCTGGGCCACCGAGACCTTCCAGCGCATCGCAGATCTCGGCATCGAGACGGCGGGCGATTGCGGCGCGCTCACAGGCAACGTGCCGATGGGCAGCGAAGCCGTCGATGCGCTGTCGCTCTTCTACAAGGCGCGCGTGCCGACCATCTACGGCGGCAGTAACGAAATCCAGCGCAACATCCTCGCGCGTGCGGTGCTCGATTTGCCGGCTTGAAGCGTATTTCTGAGAGACCCGTTGCGCGTGGAGGCATTGATGAAGTTTCGCATTGAGCACGTATTGTTGGCGGTGACTTTTGTTGCCTGTATGGGCCAGGCGGGCGCACAGGGCTACCCCGGCAAGCCGGTGCGCATCGTTCTCGGCTATACCCCCGGCGGCGCCGCCGATAGCGCCATGCGCCCGCTGGCACGCGTGCTCGAGCCGCTCCTGGGCCAGTCCATCGTCATCGAACCGAGGCCGGGCGCGGCCGGCGGCGTGGCTGCGGAATTCATCAGCAAGGTCGCACCTGATGGCTACACGCTCTACTTTGCCGACGGCGGGCCCTTCACCACCGCGCCGCACCTGACCAAGGTCAACTACCACTACCTCAATTCGTTCACCCACATCGGCCATGTGTGCAGCACCGGCAGCATCCTGGTGGTGCATCCATCCTCGCCGTTCAAGAGCGTGGCCGATGTGGTCGCGGCGGCGAAAAAGGAACCCGACAAGTGGAGTTACGGCACCTCCGGCATTGCCGGGCCGCACCACTTTTCGGGTGAGTTGTTCAAGAGCGCCACCGGCGTGAATCTGCTGCACATTCCCTACAAGGGTGGGGCCCCGGCGATGACCGACCTGCTGGGCAATCAGGTGCCGATGCTGTTCTCTTCGCTCGCGCCGGTGGTCGGGCCGCTCAAGGCCGGCAAGCTGCGCGCGCTGGCGGTGACTTCGCCTAAGCGCTCCGGCGCCTTTCCGGACGTGCCGACCATGGACGAACTGGGTTTGAAAGGCTTCGATTCGACCGGCTGGTTCGAACTGATGGGCCCGGCCGGCCTGCCCGCCGACGTGGTGTCACGCCTGTCGCAGGCATTGCAGAAGGCCGGTGAAGACCGCAGCCTGCAGGACCAGTATCGTCAAACCGGCTGCGACGCCGAGTTTCTTTCGCCTGCGCAGACCGTCGAGCGAGTGAAAAGCGACTTCCTCAAATGGGGCAAGGTGATCCGCGACGCCGGCATCAAGGCCGAGTAGGTCGGGCCCGCGGGTTGGTAACGAGAGCAGGTGCACTGGCGCGAAGGCTGAAGAACACAGGTATTGCGGGTTGGTATTAAGAGAATCGGCGGGAAGCGGCAAAACATGACTCCCTCGCCCCGCGCGCGGGGAGAGGGCCGGGGTGAGGGGCGGGGTGAGGGGCGTTATGAGATCGGCGGGAAGCGGCAAAGCATCACTCCCTCGCCCCGCGTGCGGGGAGAGGGTCGGGGTGAGGGGCGGCGTGGGAGCAACCGGCACGCCGCAACCCCTGGTGCGAGAAACTGACACATCACCAATCCGAGGCACACCAATTGGACTTTTCCTTCAGCCCAGAACAAATAGCCATCCGCGACGCCATCACCAAAATCTGCGACGGTTTCGGCCCCGACTACTGGCTGAGGCTGGACCGCGAGGGCGGCTTCCCGCATGACTTCCATGCCGCGCTGGCGGCCGGCGGCTGGCTCGGCATCGCCATGCCGGAGGCGCATGGCGGCGCAGGACGCGGCATCACCGAGGCGGCGGTGATCATGCAGGCGGTGTCGCAATCCGGCGCCGGCTTCTCGGGGGCCTCTGCCGTGCACATGAACATTTTCGGCCTGCATCCGGCGGTGATGTTCGGCACCGAGGAACAGAAGGCGCGCTGGCTGCCGCCACTCATCCGCGGCGAGCACAAGTCCTGCTTCGCGGTAACCGAGCCGACCACCGGGTTGAATACCTTGAAGCTCAAGACCCAGGCGCGGCGCGACGGCGACCGCTACATCGTCAACGGCCAGAAGGTGTGGATTTCCACCGCCCAGGTGGCGCACAAGGTGCTGCTCCTGGCGCGCACGGCGCCGGCCGAGACCGCCAAGCCCGGCGAGGGGCTGACGCTTTTCTACACCGACTTAGACCGCAGCAAGGTGAGCGTGCGCGAGATCGAGAAGATGGGGCGCAAGGCGGTGGATTCGAACGAGCTGTTCATCGACGGGCTGGAAGTGCCGGTGGCCGACCGCATCGGCGAAGAAGGGCAGGGCTTTCGCTACATCCTGCATGGCATGAATCCCGAGCGCATCCTGCTGGCGGCCGAAGCGGTCGGGCTGGGGCGCGCGGCGCTGGCGCGCGCGGCGCACTATGCCGGCGAACGCGTCGTCTTCGACCGCCCGATCGGGCAGAACCAGGGCGTGGCCCATCCGCTGGCGAAAAGCTGGATCGAACTCGAAGCCGCGGAACTGCTGGTGTACCGCGCCGCATGGAAGTACGACCGCGGCGAACCCTGCGGCGCCGAGGCCAACGCGGCCAAGTACTTCGCCGCCGAAGCCGGCTTCACCGCCTGCGAGACCGCCGTGCTCACCCACGGCGGCATGGGCTATGCGAAGGAATACCATGTCGAGCGCTACATGCGCGAGGCGATGCTGCCGCGCATCGCGCCGGTGAGCACCCACATGGTGTTGAACTTCATCGCCGAGAAGGTATTGGGGCTGCCGAAGTCTTACTGACGGTTTGCGCGGGCGAGGTGGCGGCCGCCCCGACTCGCCGGATTGGAACGGGTGCTGCGCGGTGCTCGATCCGGCGCGCTGTGCGCGAGTCGG
>JAYVST010000007.1:0-2438 GCA_043775255.1 Burkholderiales bacterium | reverse complement strand
GGGGCGAGGTCACATTGTGATTCCGGCTCAACAGCGCAGTGTTCTCCGCGTAGCGGCTTCGTCCAACGACTAAGGTTAGATCGTGCGAAGCCACGATCTGAACCGTTTGTTGGACGATCCCGGTGGTGGCGCTGCGTGACACGAAATGGGTCGGGGTCAAGTATCGTTTTGCGACGTAGGCCAGAATTGAATATCAAGGCTTCGCAAAATAAATTCGACCCCGGCCCGGTTCACGGGTCTTGCAGCAAGGCATGGCACACTGGGTCGGTCTCCTCTTATGGTCGAAAGCGCCTGCACTATGCCAAAAATCGGTCGCAACGATCCCTGCCCTTGCGCCAGCGGTAAGAAGTACAAGCACTGCTGCCTGGAAAAGGATCGGGCGGTTGAGCTCGCGTCCGCTGTTCGCCAGCGCGTTGCGTTGCAAGCTCAGAAGGCCAACCAAGCTGCTCTGCGAAAGGATTGCCAGGCCGAGTTGCTGCAGTCCCGGTCCACATTGCACGAAGCCCGGGCCCTGGATGCGGCGTCCAACGCCGTGGTCGACTTAGTCCATGCGGGGCGCCTCGATGAAGCCGAACCAGCCGCCCGCGAGCTGCTGGTTCGTTACCCCGAGGTGCACGATGGCTACGATCGGTTGGGCATGGTCCACGAGGCCCGTGGTCAGTTTCGCGAGGCCGCCGACTGCTACCGCAAGGTGATCGAGTTCACGCGCGCCAATCCCGAGAACTATGACGCCGACTTCGTAGACAGCTTCCTCGAACTCATCGTCAAGCTCGAAGCATCCGCTGCCGAGGCAGAACGTGCCGTCCACGACGTCGACCGCTCCGGTTGACAAAACTCATCGGCCGCCCGACACCCGCGTGCATCGCGAGCGGCTCGGCTACCCCGGCGACTCTCTTCACGCCATGTGATAGCGGGCGGAGGAGCGATCGTTCGTCGCACCTTCCGCCCGGCCAAGGGGTTGAACCATAAGGAAAATACGAGCTTGGTCCGCAGCTTGCCGATCGCTTCGCCGGCATTTTCCGGTCCCAACCACGCCGACGCCCGCAGACGGTTCAATTTTGCGCGGCAATCGACAATTTAGCGCAAGATATGTTCGCATATAAAACGTGGCGATGGCATGAACATCACTTTATCCGTAGACGAACGAATCGCCGAGGAAGCGCGCAAGGCGGCAGGTGCGATGGGCAAAAGCTTGAACCAGGCCGTACGCGACTACCTCGAACTAACGCCTACATCGACGTTTATGGCGCTTGGTCCCGGTACGCAGCTGACATGAACCATTTGACCAAACAATCCGAACCATGACCTCGCTCCCCGATTCCTGGCAGCGCGCCTGGCGTGCCGCAGGCGCGCGTGAGCACCCGTCATTGGGCCGACAGCTGCTCGCGTCCTATGCCGAGCCGCAACGCGGCTATCACACTTTGCAGCATCTGGGCGAGTGCATCGCTGCGTTCGAACCGGTGATGGCGCTGGCCGAACACGCGGGCGAAGTCGAGGTCGCGCTCTGGTTTCATGATGCGATCTACGACGTCCGCGGCCATGACAACGAACAGCGCAGCGCCGACTGGGCTGCCGATGCGTTGACGGCATCCGGTGCCGCGCCCGAGACTGCCGCGCGCGTGTACGCGCTCATACTCGCCACCCGCCACAGTGCGTTGCCGGAGTCGCCGGATGCGAAACTGCTGGTGGACATCGACCTTTCCATACTCGGCGCCGCGCCCGAGCGATTCGACGAATACGAAGTGCAGGTGCGCAGGGAATACGCCTGGGTGCCGGAAGAGGTCTTCCGCGAAAAACGCCGGGAAGTGTTGCAGCAGTTCCTGCGCCGAGCGCTGATCTACAGCACCGAACCATTTCGCAACGCCCTGGAAGCCGGCGCACGGCGCAATCTGCAACGCTCGATCGCAAGACTGGCAGCCTGAACGGAACCGGCTGGGTTGACCCGATCGACCGTCTGCAACGCGGGGGTCGCCGCGCCGCGAATCTAGTCCGCTTTCAGCCCCAGCCTTCCGATCATCGGCATCCAGCGCTCGGTCTCCGCCTTGATCATGGCGCCGAATTCCTCCGGCGTACCGCCGGTCAATGAACCGCCCAGTTGCTCGACCAGCTTGTCGCGCACCTCGGACAGGTTCAGCGCGCGATTGAATTCGGCATTGAGCTTCGCCACGATCACCGCCGGTGTGCCGGCCGGCAGCATGAAGCCTGAAAAGGCCGCTGCCTCCGCCTTGGGAAAACCCAGTTCGCGCACCGTCGGCACGTCCGGCAGCACCCGCATGCGCGTGGCATTGGTCACCGCCAGCGGCCGCAGCCGGCCTTGCTTCACCGGTCCGAGCGAGGTACTGACCGGGTCGATGATCATCGGCACCTGGCCGCCCATGGCGTCCTGCAGTGCCGGCCCGCTGCCCTTGTAGGGCACATGGACGAAACGCGTCTGGTAT
>JAYVST010000006.1:0-14407 GCA_043775255.1 Burkholderiales bacterium | reverse complement strand
GAGCCCCCGCCTGAGCCGCCACCGCTGCCGTCGTTCGGCAGCTCGATCTTGACCTTGTCGAGATCCACGTTCAGGTCCTTGTCGAGGAATACCGTGACCATCTTCGGCATCGCCACCACCAGAGCCACCATGATCAGTTGCAGGATCACGAAGGGCACTGCGCCCCAGTAAATATCGGAACTCTTGACTTCCTTCGGCGCCACGCCACGCAGGTAAAAAAGCGCAAAACCAAAGGGCGGATGCATGAACGACGTTTGCATGTTCACGCACAGCACCACGCCAAACCAGATCAGCGCCCCGCTCTCGCCGACCACCGGCGCGAGCACCTTCTGCGCCACCGGCGCCAGCATCGGCACGATGATGAACGCGATCTCGAAAAAGTCGAGGAAGAACGCGAGGAAAAACACGAACAGGTTGACGATCAAGAGAAAGCCGTAAGCCCCGCCCGGCAGGGATGTCAACCAGTGTTCGACCCAGGTATTGCCATCCACCCCCTGGAACACGATCGAGAAGCAGGTGGAGCCGATCAGGATGAATGCCACCATCGCGGTCAGGCGCGCGGTGGCCTGATAGGCCTGGCGCAGCAGGCCGCGCAGATCGGGAATGATGGCGGCCTTGACGCACAGGTAGCCGACGGCGAGATAGAGGATACCGAACGAGATCTTGAACATATCCGACTTGGGCTGGATCTGGTAGGCCACGATGCCGGCGATGCACGCCAATACACCCACCTGGAAAATGCGCATGCCAACTTCGCCAAGTTCCTTGTGGCGGATCACGGCCAGCACGATCGCGCCGATCGCGCCCATCGCTCCGGCCTCGGTCGGCGTCGCGATGCCGAACATCATGGTCCCCAAGACCAGGAAAATCAGGACAGCCGACGGCACGATGCCGGCCAGGCACTTCTTCCACAGCGGCCAGCCGCGCAGGGTCAAGTCTTCCGCCGGAATGGCAGGCAGATAGTGCGGCTTGACGATCGACAACGCGTAGGTGTACATCGCGAACAGCGCCACCTGCAGCAACGAAGGCCCCCAGGCGCCCAGGTACATGTCGCCGACCGACTTGCCCAGCTGATCGGCCAGCACCACCAGCACCAACGAAGGAGGCACCAGTTGCGTGATCGTGCCGGAGGCCGCCAACACCCCGGTGGCGTAGCGCATGTTGTACTTGTAGCGCATCATCACCGGCAGCGAAATCAGCGTCATGGCGATCACCTGCGCCGCTACCGTGCCGGTCACCGCGCCGAGGATGAAGCCGACGATGATGACCGAGTAGCCCAAGCCGCCGCGCACGGTGCCGAACAGCTGGCCCATGGACTCCAGCATGTCTTCGGCCAGCCCGCACCGCTCCAGAATGGTGCCCATGAAAGTGAAAAACGGAATCGCCAGAAGCAGGTCGTTCGACAGGATGCTGCCAAAAATTCGGCCAGGAATCGCCTGCAGGAAATTGCCGTCGAAATAGCCCCACTCGATGGCGAAGAAACCGAAAAACAATCCCACCGCGGCGAGCGAGAAGGCCACCGCGTACCCGAACAACATGAAAACCACCAGCCCCGCGAACATCAGGGGCGGCATGTACTCGACCGGAATCATTGATCGGGCCTTTCGTACTTGACCAGTTCGACCTTTTCACCTTCAAGCGCGGCGATGCGCTTGATGACCTCGGACAACCCCTGCAGGAACAGCAGGAAAAAGCCGAGCGGGACGATCAATTTCACCGGCCAGCGGATCAGGCCGCCGGCGTTCGACGAAACCTCGCCTACCTTCCAGGACTCATAGAAAAACGGCCAGGAGTACCAGCCGATCACCGCGCATGCCGGCATCAGGAACAGGAGCGTGCCGATGATGTCGACCCACTGCTGCTTGCGCTCTGAAAGATTCATGTAGATCACGTCGACGCGGACATGCTCGTTGCGTTGCAGCGTGTAGGAGGCGCCGAACATCACCACCACCGCGAACATGTACCACTGCGCCTCCAGCCAGGCGTTGGAACTGATGTCGAAGGCATAGCGGATCATGGCATTGACCGCACTGACGATGCAGGCTAAGAGGACGCAGCCGTTGGCGAGCAGGGCCAGCTTGGCATTGATCCAGTCGATCAGCGCCGAGAATCCAAGCAAAGGCTTCATGGACTGTCCCGCTCCCCCAGAGTTGTTCGTTCTTCGACCGACGGCGACCAATGCGCTGCGGGGCGGATTCTACAGAGATCGCAGGCAGCGAAAAACCGACCGACGGTCCGAATGCTTTGCGCCCGATCAGGCGAAGCCCTTCAGATTACCCTGCTGCACGGGCTGCCACAAGCACAGAATAACCCGAACAGGTCCGCAGACGGCGGCGGCAAGATCATCAGTCGCCCGCGACGGTCATTCGATCGATCAGGACCGAGCCGGCGGTCATGCTGCCGCGCGTGACTACGTCCGCTCCGGCAGCGACCAAGCCTAAGTACATGTCCTTCAGATTCCCCGCGATCGTGATCTCCTCCACCGGATGTGCGATGACACCGCCTTCGACCCAGTAGCCGGAGGCGCCGCGCGAGTAGTCGCCGGTAACATAGTTGACGCCCTGCCCCATCAGATCGGTGACCAGAAGCCCGGTGCCGAGCTTCCTCAACATGGCCTCGAAATCGGCGTCCTCGGTGGGATGCAACAACATGTTGTGACACCCGCCGGCATTGCCGGTCGATTGCATGCCGAGCTTTTTCGCCGAGTAGGTGGACAGGAAATAGCCTTCCAATACGCCGTCACGCACTACGTCGCGCTTGCGGGTGGCGACACCCTCATCATCGAACGGTCCGCTTGCGAACCCTTTCGGCACCGACGGGTCCTCACTCAAGCGTACATTCGGCGCGAATATCCGCTTGCCCAGCGCATCGACCAGGAAGCTGGTCTTGCGATACAGGCTGCCGCCGCTGGCCGCCGAGACGAGCGAACCGACCAGCCCGATCGCTATCGGCGCTTCGAACAGCACCGCGCACTGGCGCGTCGAAATCCTCCCCGCGCCCAGGCGCGCCAGCGCGCGGCGTGCACAATAGTCGCCGATGCGCGTCGGCTCCGCGAAATCGGCCGCATCGCGCGCCGAGACATACCAGTCGTCGCGTTGCATCGCGTTCTTGGCGCGCGCCGATCTGGCGGCGATCACCGAGCAGGACACATAGTGGCGCGACGCCGCATAGCCGCCGGAAAAGCCGCGCGAATTGGCATAGACGAATTGCGAATGCTGTGCCGATACCGAAGCGCCCTCCGAATTGCGGATCAGCGGGCTGACCGCGAAGGCGGCGGCCTCGACTCCCCTGGCCAGATCGATCGCCTCCGGCACGCCAATGGTCCATGGGTATAGCAGGCTCGGGTCGGCCGGCGCGCGCGCCAGCAGTGCCGCATCGGCCAGACCTGCGCAGTCGTCCTCCGCCGTGTATTTTGCGATGTCGATCGCCGCAGCCACAGTGGCCTTGACGGCCGTAGTGGAAAAATCGGAACTGCTGGCATACCCCTTGCGCTGGCCGATGTAGACCGTGACGTTCAATCCCTTGTCGCGGTTGTGCTCGATAGTCTCGACCTCGCCCATGCGTGCGGTCACGGACAGCCCGTAGCCTTCCGATACTTCAAACTCGGCATCGCTGGCCCCCTGGGCGCGCGCATGGGCTAAGCCGTCGGCCGCCAGCGCTTCGAGCCGGGCGGGAGTGAAAGAAAACTTGGCTGCGGACATCGGCATTGAACCTTGCATGAGCGCGAAGCAGGGCGCGAACCTATAATTATACGTAGCGCACCGTTTCCGGCCTGTAGCCGACCCATATCCGGTCCGCCTTCGATCCGCTTCCGGTCCGCCTTCGATCCGCTTCCGGTCAGCCTCAAGCCCTATCCCACGCCACCACAGGCCACTCTTGCAAAAGCGCAACCGCACCGTGCTGGTCGACCCCCAGCCCGAACCCGGGCCGGTATATACCCGACCCAGCAAGTCCCAGCTCAAGCGCGACATGACCAGCCTGCAGGTGCTCGGCCGCGAACTGGCGACCCTGTCGAAAGATCGCCTGGCACAGCTCGAATTGCCCGAGCGATTGCAGGAGGCGATCATCCAGTACCGCAGCATCACCGCCCATGAGGGTTCGCGGCGCCAGCTGCAGTTCATCGGCAGACTCATGCGCGACATCGACCCATTGCCGCTGCGCGAGGCGCTCGACCGCTTCAACGGCGCCTCCCGCGCCGAGGTGATGGACATGCATTTGGCGGAACGCTGGCGCGAGCGCCTGCTTGAGGAGAGCGCGGCGCTCACCGAATTCGCCAACACCTATCCTGGCGCGGAACTCACGCGCATGCGCACGCTGATTCGCAACTCGCTGAAAGAACGCAAGGACAATCGGCCGCCGCGCGACTATCGCGAACTCTATCGCGCCATTCGCGACGCGATGGCAGCACGCGCTTCCAGCCCAAGGGAAGGCACCAACGAATGAACCCACGCCAATCTGCCGGTTGGTCCCGGCGCAAGCGCTTGATGCGCACACCATGAACATGCTCGATCGCCCCCTGCGGGTTGGGCTGGTTTCGGCCAGCGATCGCGCCAGCAGCGGTGTCTACAAGGACGAAGGCCTGCCCGGACTCAGAGGCTGGCTCGATGGCGCACTCCTTACCCCCTGGACCGCCATCGAACGCCTGATTCCGGACGAGCAGGCAGCAATTGAGCAAACCCTGATCGCCCTGGTGGACGACGAGCGCTGCGATCTGGTCTTAACCACCGGCGGCACCGGTCCCGCGCTGCGCGACGTGACGCCGGAAGCCACGCTGGCGGTGGCACACAAGGAAATGCCGGGCTTTGGCGAGCAGATGCGGCAGATCAGCCTGAAGTTCGTCCCCACCGCCATCCTCTCGCGCCAGGTCGCGGTAGTGCGTTTCCATCCGGACAAGCGAGCGGGTGCACTGATCATCAATCTGCCGGGGCAGCCCAAGGCGATCCGGGAAACCCTCGAAGGCCTGCGCGATGCCGAAGGCAGGAGCGTGGTCGGCGGCATCTTCGCTGCCGTGCCTTATTGCATCGACCTGATCGGCGGCCCCTACATCGAAACCGACGTGGCCGTATGCAGCGCATTCCGCCCGAAAACCGCCGTGCGCGCGCGCGACACTTTGACACTCACAAGGAAACCGGCATGAGCGAATTGCTCGAAAGCGTTGAAGTCGCCACCGGCCCCAGCCCTGCCGCCAGCGTGATCTGGATGCATGGCCTGGGGGCCGATGGCTACGATTTCGTGCCGATCGTGCGTGAACTCGACATCAACACCCTGCCTGGTCTCGCAGGCGGCGTGCGCTTCATTTTTCCGCACGCGCCAACCAGGGCTGTGACCATCAACGGCGGCATGGTGATGCGCGCGTGGTACGACATCAAGATGATCGATCTGGTGCGCCAGGAAGACCAGACCGGCCTGCGCCAGAGCCAGGCGCAGTGCGAGGCCCTGATCGCGCGCGAAGTCGGGCGCGGCATGCCGGAGCGCCGCATCGTCGTGGCCGGTTTCTCGCAGGGCGGCGCGGTGGCGCTACAAACCGGTTTGCGCCACGGCGCGCGGCTGGCCGGTCTGATGGTGCTGTCGAGCTACCTGCCCTTGGCCACCCATGTGGCAGGTGAAGCAAGCGCGGCAAACCGCGATCTTCCAATCTTCATGGCGCACGGCGTTCATGATCCGGTGATAGCACTCGATCGCGCTGCGACGTCGAAGTCGCAGCTTGAAGCACTCGGCTACAAGATCGAGTGGCGCCAGTATCCGATGGAGCATTCGCTCAATCCGCAGGAGATCGGCGATATCCGCGACTGGCTGGGCCGTGTTCTGGGCCGCGTTCTGGGCTGACGGTGACGACGCGGCGCGTCGGACCCGCTCGGGTTGGCGACGCGCCCCATTGCAGTCAGGCCCCTACCGATAGACCCCGTCCCAGGCCGCGGCACTCAGCGTGGCGCTCTTGCCGTCCGGCGCGACCTGCGGCCGATTGAGCGTGAACATCGTCTCCCGCGTCACCACCGCGTAGTCCATGTAGCCCAAGCGCGCCAGCGGGCGCAGAGCGCCGGTGTCGACCAGGCCGTCGCGAATGTAGGCGTCATCGATGTACACGCCCACCACCATCCCGAACACCACCGTGTGAGTGTGTTCCGGATCGTCCGCCGGCAACTCGACGGTCTTCCACAGCTTGCACTCGAATGCCGCCGGGCTTTCCGCCACCCGCGGCACCCCGACCATGCGCGAGGGCGCGGGAGTCAAGCCGGCAAGCGCGAATTCGTCGACGTCCGCTCCGACCGGCGCCGAACTCATGTTCATGTGATCGCGCAATTTCCAGGTCGCAAGCGAACAGGTGAACTCGCCGGTCTCCTCGATATTGCGCAGCGAATCCTTGCGCCCGGCCGATGAAAACAGCACCACCGGCGGTCGGTCGCTGACGGCATTGAAAAAACTGTAGGGTGCGAGATTGCGCACGCCATCCCGGCCGATCGACGCGATCCAGCCGATCGGGCGCGGCACCATCAGCGCCTTGAAGGGGTTGAAGCGCAGGCCATGATTGTTGGCAGCGGTGTCGTAGTGCACGGGGAAGGGATAAGCCTGGTGAAAGAAAACGCGAGTTTAACCGCCCGCGGCTTGCGCCGGCGCCGGGCTGACCACGCGCGCCTGTCTGGATAGAATTCAAGCCCGAACCACACCTCTAAGCCCATCATGACCCCAGCCAAAGAAGGCGCCCTGCTCTGGCAACCGTCCCCGGAGCGTCTCAAACGCGCGCGGCTCACCGCCTACATGGCATGGCTCAAGAAAAGCCGCGGCCTCGAATTCAGCGACTACAACGCGCTGTGGCAATGGTCGATAGACGAGGTCGAGGCGTTCTGGGCCAGCCTCTGGGAGTACTACGCGATCAAGGCGTCCGCCCCCTACAAGCAAGTGTTGAAGGAGCGCAAGATGCCGCGCACGGTCTGGTTCGAAGGTGCGCGCCTGAACTACGCCGAGCACGCCTTGCGCCACGCGGTGGACCAACGGCCTGCGATCATCTTCGAATCCGAATTGCAGCCCTATACCGAGATCACCTGGGGTGAACTCAAGGGCCAGGTGGCGGCTCTGGCCAACGCGCTCAAGGGTATGGGCGTCAAGGAAGGCGACCGGGTGGTGGCCTACATGCCGAACATTCCGCAGACCGTGGTGGCGTTACTGGCGGTCACCAGCGTCGGCGCGATCTGGTCGTCGGCTTCCCCGGACATGGGTCATGTATCGGTCATCGATCGTTTCCGCCAGATCGAACCCAGAGTGATGCTGGCGGTCGACGGCTACCGCTACAGCGGCAAGGATATCGACCGCAGTGGCGTGGTCTCCGAGATCGTCGACGCCTTGCCGTCGGTCGAAAGAGTCATCCTCGTGCCCTATCTGAACCCCGGCGCAGACGCCGCCGCATACCGCGGCGGCGTTGCGTGGCAAACGGCGATGCAAACGCCAGGGCCGCTCGAATTCGCACAGGTGGCCTTCGATCACCCCTTGTGGGTGGTGTACTCCTCCGGAACCACGGGCATGCCCAAGCCGATCGTGCATGGGCATGGCGGCTCCATCCTGGAGTGCCTCAAGTCCAACGATCTGCATCTCGACCTGGCGCCGGGAGACCGCTTCTTCTGGTTTTCGTCGACCAACTGGATCATCTGGAATCTCCTGTGCCATACCCTGCTCTCCGGCTGCACCATCGTGCAGTACGACGGCAACCCCGGCTATCCGGACATGTCGCGCCTGTGGGATCTGGCCGCCCGCACCCGCACCGACGTGTTCGGCGCGTCGGCGGCCTACATCGCACAATGCATCAAGTCCGGCGTCGAACCGCGCGCCGCCGGCGACATCTCGCGCATCCGCACGGTCTGCTCTTCGGGTTCACCGTTGCCGGTCGAGGGCTATCAGTGGGTCTACGATCACGTGAATTCGGACCTGTTGCTGGCTTCGATTTCCGGTGGCACCGACCCCGGCGCAGCCTTCGTCGGCGCCTGCCCGATCCTGCCCCAGTACGCCGGCGAAATGCAGTGCCGCTGCCTGGGCGTGGCGGTGCATGCGTTCGACGACGCCGGCAACTCGCTGATCGACGAAGTGGGCGAACTCGTCTGCACCCTGCCGATGCCCTCGTTCCCGCTGTATTTCTGGAACGACCGCGACGATCGCCGCTATCACGAGAGCTACTTCGAGATGTACCCCGGCTTCTGGCGCCACGGCGACTGGCTCAAGATCACCCCGCGCGGCGGCGCCATCATCTACGGACGCAGCGACTCGACCATCAACCGCCACGGCATCCGCATGGGCTCGGCCGAAATCTATCGGGTGGTCGAAGATGTGGCCGAAGTACAGGACAGCCTGGTGGTCGATCTCGAATACCTGGGGCGCGAGTCCTACATGCCCTTGTTCATCGTGCTCAAGCCCGGCGCGGTGCTCGACGATGGCCTCAAGGAGCGCATCCGGGCGCGCGTGCGCAATGACCTCTCCGGCCGCCACGTGCCCAACGACGTGTTCGCCGTTCCCGAAGTGCCGCGCACCCTGAACGGCAAAAAGCTCGAAGTGCCGATCAAGCGCCTGCTGCTGGGCGAGCCGATCGAGAAAGTCGTCAACCGCGATTCGATGAGCAACCCCGACAGTCTGGCCTGGTTCGTCGCCTTCGCAGCCGAGCGTGCGGCGCGGGCGTAGGCCGCTGCAAGCGGCGCTCGCAGCGTTGGCTGTCGGCGGCGCGCTGATATTCGCCGCCGATTCGGCAAGCGCACAAGGCAATCACGGCGTCGAGGTCGAATCGCGCCGGCAATCCGACGGCCATCGCGTACTCGCGCGCAACGCCGGACGCGCGCCGGTCGAGGTGATGTTTTCGCTGGCGAATGCGTCGAACATCTCCTCGACCCGCTCGTTCCCCTTCACCCTGGTGCTGCAACCCGGCGAGATGCAGGAAGCGACCCGCGTGAGCCCCGCCCAGCGCTCACAGGGCTACAACTTCTCGTACCGATACTCGACCCGCCTGGGCGACCCGCGCGCGCGGCCGGACACCAACGCGCGCTATCGCCTGCCGTTCGCCAACGGCCTGTCGTTCATGGTGTCGCAAGCGCCCGGCGGGCCGATCGTCACCCACACTGACGCGCAGTCTGCCAACGCCATCGATATCGTGATGGCGCAAGGCACGCCCATCGTCGCCGCGCGCGCCGGCGTAGTGCTCGAGATCTACCAGGCCAGCGAAACCCGCGCCGATCTCGCCGGGCGCGGCAACCTGGTGCGCATTTTTCACGACGACGGCACCTGGGCCGACTATGCCCACTTGTCGCGCGCCGCACCGGACCTGCGCCCGAACGAACGCGTCGAGGCGGGCACGCTCATCGGCTACTCCGGCAACACTGGCCAGTCGAGCGGGCCGCACCTGCATTTCCATGTGCAGGTCAATGCGGGTGGCCGGGTCGAGTCGCTGCCGGTGCGCTTCACGACGCACACCCGCGGCATCGTCACGCCGGTATACCGTGGCGTGTTGTCGGCGGACTATTGAACGAGGGGCGACTCAGGCCCCGACCACGCCGCCGTCGTTCCGCGTGATCACCACGGTGGAACTGCGCGGCCGACCCGAGCCATCGGGCCACTTCGAATAACGCATCGGATTGGCCGGATCCGCGCGATCCGACGGAAACTCGCCCGGATGCTGGATGTTGACGAACAACGCGCGGCAATCCGGGGTCAGCACCGCACCGGTCACTTCGCAATTCACCGGCCCGGTCATGAAGCGGCGCATCTCGCCGGTAGCGACATCGCAGGCCAGCATCTGGTTGTTGCCAATGCGCTCGAGCTCTCCCTTGACCATCTGCGAGGCATGCATGTCGGTTTGCACCCACAGGACGCCGCGGCTGTCGAAGGCGAGGCCATCGGGGCAGGCGAAGATGTCGCCCTTGATGTTGCCCCTCGCTTGAGGGCGCGCGTTTTGCGGGTCGCCGGCCAGCACCAGATGGTTCCAGGCGAAACCCGCAGCATCGAAATCACCGTCCTCCTTCCAGCGGATGATCTGTCCCATGACGTTGTTGTCGCGCGGGTTGGCCGGATCGGCAGCCGGAAACTTGTCCTGGCCACGCTGCGCGTTGTTGGTCAAGGTGCAGTACACCTCGCCGGAATGCGGATCGACCGCGATCCATTCCGGCCGATCCATCTTCGTTGCGCCCAGGCGATCGCTGGCCTGACGCGATTTCACGACCACCTCGCCCTGGTCGGCAAACCCGTTCGCCGCCACCAATCCGCCGCTGCCGTGCGTCAGGGGCAGCCATGTCCCGCGGCCGCCGGCATCGAAGCGCGCGACGTAGAGCGTGCCGCTATCGAGCAGCGTGCGATTTGCCGCGAACCCGCCTTCCTTCATGCGATCCCGGCTGACGAACTTGTAGATGTATTCGAAGCGCGCGTCTTCTCCCATGTAGACCACGGCGCGGCCGTCCCGCGTCAGCACGCTGGTTGCGCCCTCGTGGGCTGCGCGGCCCAGCGCGGTGCGCTTGACCGGCACCGACTGCGCATCGAACGGATCGATCTCCACCACCCAGCCGAAGCGGTTGAATTCGTTGGGATGGCGCCTGGCATCGAAGCGCTCGTCATGGTCACCCCAGGGAAACACGCCGCGCGCGCGGTCGCGCAAGCCCCAGCGCGCCTGGTGCGCATCGACTTTCTCGGGCGCATGGAAATAGAAGGCGAAATTCTCTTCGCAGGTGAGGTAGGTGCCCCACGGAGTGCGACCGCTGGCGCAGTTGTTGTACGTGCCCAGCACGCGCGTGCCCGCCGGATCGGCCGGCGTGCGCAACAGCGCGTGTCCGGCCGCCGGACCGGCAACTGTCATCGGCGTGCTCGCGGTGATGCGACGCGCGTAGGGTGAAGGCCGCACCAACCGCCAGCCGCCCGCGCCATGCTCGATTTCGATCACCGACACGCCATGCGCCGCCTGCGATTTGGCGGTCTTGGCTGCCGTCCAGTCGCGGAAGCCGTCGACATGCAGCAAGCCCTCGTCGGTGTATTCGTGGTTCATCGCCAGGAGTGCGCGCGCTTGGGCCCCCACATCGGCAAGCGGATAGAAGTGCATGCCGTCGTGGTGCATGCCGGCCTGCGCGCTCTGCTCCGCTGCGCTATTGCCGCCATCGCTGCGAAAAGCGGGCATGTTGCCGGCAATCCCGACCGCATCGCCCCAGCGATACAGCACATCCGCCCGATAGCCCTCGGGCACCACGAGTGTGTCCGCCACAGAGGCCGGAATGCCCCTGAACCCCAGGCTCGCGCCGGCCGGACGCGCAGCCGCGCAGCCGCCCATGGAAAGCAAGGCGGCCGAACCGAACAGCGCGGAGAGTGCCGTCGCCAGCGAACCCTTGAGCACAATGCGACGCGCCGGATCGCTGACATCCTCGAAGGCGGGATTTGCGCTGCGGTTCGAATCTTCACTGCCCTTGAGTTCTTCAGTCATTGCACTGCTCCCCGCCCTGCTTGTTCTCGCCGCATGCGCCATGCGCAAGAGTCGTCATTGTGCGATCGCATCCGCCCACGGCTGCGCAATCTCGGTCGCGCCGCTGTTGGTAGCGCCGCTGCGCGACACCGCCGAGGGACAGGCGAACTTCATCGGCATGGTCTGTATCCGCGCCTCGGCATAGTCGAACCGTTCGCGCAGCGCCGCGCGAATATCCCCGCAGAGGCGCACGTCGGCGATGACGGTTGCACCTTCGCTGGCGTCTAAGCGCGGGGTGTGGATTGCGCTATCGAGGTCCATGCCATAGTCGAGCGTGAACGAGAGCAACTGCATTACCGCCGGCAAGATGCGCCGGCCGCCCGATGCGCCGACGGCAAGCCGGCGTCCGTCCGCGCCTTCGGCGATCACCGGCGTGTAGTTGGTGAGGCAGCGTCGCCCTGGCGCCAGCGCATTGGGCCCGCCCGGCTCGGGGTTGAACCACATGATGCCGTTGTTCATCAGGATGCCGGACGATGGCAGGGTGAACCGGGAGCCGAAGATCGACAGCAGGGTCTGCGTCACCGCCGCCATGTTGCCCGCGCTGTCGACCACGCTGAAGTGGGAGGTACAGGATGGTGCGCGATGCTCGGCGCCCAGCGCGCGGCGGCCGTCGGCATCGCCCATGCCTTTCAGACGCTCGCGATAGGCCTCTTGAAGTGCAAGGGCATAGGCGATGTAGGCGTCCGCCCCCGGAACGGAACGCGCGGCGCCAAGCGCGTCCGACTGTTCCAGCAGGCGCAGGGCATGCGCCAGCGTCGGACCTGCGGTCAATTCCGGGGTGGCCATCACGCGCCCACCGCGATAGGGAATCACCAGCGGCTCGCGCAACACCGCCCGGTACGTTGCAAGGTCCGCAACCGAAAGATAGCCACCTTCAGCCTGGATGTCGGCCGCGATGCTGCGCGCCAGTTCACCGGCATAAAAATCACGCGGGCCGCTGACGGCAAGTGCCGCCAATGTTGCCGCCAGCGCGTTCTGCGGCAAGCGTACCTCCGACTTGATGCCCCACGGCGCCGTCGGCGGCAATCCGTCGACCAGAAAAGCATCGCGGCTGGACGGGTAGCG
This sequence comes from Burkholderiales bacterium, assembly GCA_043775255.1. Classification (GTDB taxonomy): domain Bacteria; phylum Pseudomonadota; class Gammaproteobacteria; order Burkholderiales; family JAEUOS01; genus JAEUOS01. The sequence goes on along the minus strand of JAYVST010000006.1, from coordinate 1,872 downwards.
GCGCAAGTCTGGCGCGCCGGTCGCGACAATTTCTGTGGTGAACCAATCGACCAGCAAGCCCTGCCCCGCCAACTCCGCCGCAGGCATCACGAGGTCACGCCAGGGCAGCCTGGCATGACGCTGGTGGACCATTTCCATCCCGGCAACCACGCCCGGCACGGCAATCGAGGCCGGCCCGTGCAGATTGCGGTCACCTGCCACCCGCGGCCACGGAAACAGATCGGACGCGGCTCCCTCCCCGGTCAAGGCGAAATCCGCCGGCTTCAACCCGAGCGGGGAATGCATGCCGAAATCGATCACCTCGAAGCGCTTCTCGCGCGCCCGATACAAGACCATCGTGCCGCCGCCGCCGATTCCGCTCATCCACGGCTCCACCGCGCCCAGCGCGAACGAAGTGGCGATAACTGCATCGACGCAATCGCCGCCATCGGCCAGAACCTTCGCACCGACTTCCGCAGCCTTTCTGTGCTGGGCCGCAACGATACCGGCCTTGGACACCACGGCAGGCTTGCGAATCACCTGACTGTTGCTGAAGTTGTCGCGCATGAATTGCCCATCGCCTTCTGGAGATCGCCGATTATGCCGTACTCGCATCACGCTTCGACGAGCGTTCGGGAGTGGTGCATTCGGGATCGGCCCTGCCATTGCTTGATAATGCGAACTCCACCAAACGAACCTGCGAAAGCCCGGCATGAGCAACCTGCACCTGATCGGCGGCGAAAAAGGCGGCGTCGGCAAATCCGTCGTTGCGCGCATCCTCGCCCAGTACTTTATCGACCGCGGCCTGGCCTTCACCGGCTACGACTCCGACAAGTCGCATGGCGCCCTGCTGCGCTTCTACGCCGGTTATGCCTCGCCTCTGGTGATCGACGACTACAACAACCTCGATCGTGTGGTCGAGGCCGCCGCCGCGCAACCCGACCAACGCATTCTGGTCGACCTGGCCGCGCAAACCCATCATGCGCTCACACGCTGGATCGAGGATTCAGGTTTGATCGATCTCGCGCCCGAAGTCGGACTCTCGATCACCTACTGGCACGTGATGGATGCAGGACGCGATTCGGTCGACCTGCTGCGCGGCCTGCTCGACACCTTCGGCGTCCGCGTCAAACTCGTGCTGGTGCAAAACGCGTTGCGTGGCGACCGCTTCGAAATCCTTGAGGAATCGGGTGAAAAGTCTCGCGCAGAGCGGCTCGGAGCGCGCGTCGTTTTGATCGGCCACCTGGCGGACGCGACCATGCAAAAGATCGACGCACGCAACACCAGTTTTTGGGCGGCGATCCAGCCGGTGGATGTGGGTGGCGCCAGCTTAGGCCTTCTGGAGCGGCAGCGGGTCAAGGTCTGGCTCACTCGCGTTTATGGTCAGATCGAGACGCTGGAAGTCTGAGTCCGGAGCAGGACCTGCCTTTGGGGCTTCGAGCGGGCCGGTTCGACTCGTCTGCAACCACGCGCAATCGCGCTAAATACTCGACAAAGGATGCACATATGACGCGCTCGCTGATTTCCCCGTTCGTCGTGATCTTCGCCTGCCTGTCGCCCGGCGCGTTCGCACAAAGCTACCCGGCGCGTCCGGTGGTGCTGGTCGTCCCGTTCGCCGCCGGCGGCCCTACCGACACCCTGGCGCGCATCATGGCCGAGCGCATGGGCCGCGCGCTGGGCGGGACCGTGGTGGTCGAGAACACCGTCGGTGCAGCAGGCTCGATCGGCGTCGGGCGCGTGGCGCGCGCCAATCCGGACGGCCATGTGGTCGGCATTGGTCACTGGAGCACCCACGTGGTCAACGGCGCGATCTATTCGCTGCAATACGATTTGCAGAAGGATTTCGAAGCGGTCGCGATGATCGCCAGCAATCCGCAATTGCTGGTGTCGAAA
>JAYVST010000005.1:0-3051 GCA_043775255.1 Burkholderiales bacterium | reverse complement strand
GCGGGCTTGGCGGCCTTTTCGGTTTCGCTGCGTTCGCGCATGGATTCGATCTCAGCGCGGCGCTCATCTAGCGGGCGGGCGAGAAATTCGCGCTGCCAGCGTTGGCTGCGGCACTCGCCGCGAAACGCCTGGTAGGCATGGTCGTCCGTGCACAGGGTGTCGCCGTGGAGGAGGACTGTACGCTCGCCGTGCAGGTCGAAGGCGAACGGGTCGGACAGCGGCGTCATGCGCGCGGCCTCGGCAAAGGCGGCGCCGGTGAGAAAGTCGCGATTGCCGGGGATCCAGTAAAGCGCGCCGCCGCGGCCGGCGCAGGCCGCCAGCGCTGCGACCGTGGCGTGCGGCAAGGATGCGCCCAGATCATCGTCGCCGGCCCAGTACTCGAACAGGTCGCCCAGCACATAGACGCTGTCGCCACCTGCCGGGACGTGGCGCAAGAAGCGTGCGAACGCAGCGCCTACCGCAGGGCGGTCCGGCCTCAGGTGCAGGTCCGATACGAACCAGGCCGTCATCGCCGGTGGCCTCCTTCTCAGCGCCAAGCGCCTACAGGACTTCGGCCTTCTGGATGATCACGTCCGCAGTCGGCACGTCCTGATGAAAACCACTGGTGCCGGTCTTCACCGCCTTGATCTTGTCGACCACGTCAGTGCCCTCGACGACGCGGCCGAAAACGCAATAGCCCCAGCCATTGCCGTTCGGGCTGGTGAAGTTGAGGAAATCGTTGTTCTTGATGTTGACAAAGAACTGCGCGGTGGCCGAATGCGGGTCGTTGGTGCGCGCCATCGCCACGGTGTAGAGGTCGTTCTTCAGGCCGTTGGTGGCTTCGTTGTCCACCGGTGCGCGGCACGGCTTCTGTTTCATGCCCGGCTCGAAGCCGCCGCCCTGGACCATGAAGTTCTCGATCACGCGGTGAAAGATGGTGTTGTCGTAGTGGCCGTCTTTGGCGTACTGGACGAAATTGGCCACGGTGTTGGGGGCTTTGACGTCGTCGAGCTCGAGCTTGAAGGCGCCGTGGTTGGTGGTGATGAGGACCTGGGTCACGGAGGATTTCCTTTTCGGTTGGGAGTTATTTCTTGGCCGGCTCTACAAGCTTCACGCTTTCGATCAGCACGGGGGTGGCGGGCACGTTCTGGTGCATGCCGGCGGTGCCGGTGGGCACGCTCCTGATCCTCTCTACCACTTCCATGCCCTTGACGACACGGCCGAACACCGCATACCCGTGGCTGTCGGGCGGGGCGTTGAGCATGGCGTTGTCGGCCACGTTGATGAAGAACTGCGCGGTGGCCGAATCCGGCACCTGGGTGCGCGCCATGGCGATGGTGCCGATGTCGTTCTTGAGTCCGTTTTTCGCTTCCAGCACGATGGGCGCGCGCGCCGCCTTCTGCTTCATGCCGGGTTCGAAGCCGCCGCCCTGGATCATGAAGCCGGGAATCACGCGATGGAAAATGGTGCCGTTGTAGTGGCCATCTTTCACGTATTGCAGGAAATTTTCCACGGTCTTCGGCGCCTTCGCGGCATCGAGTTCGACCACGATGGCGCCCAACGAGGTTTTCACCTCGACAGTCTGCGCATGGCCGGTGGCGGCGCAGGCGGCGAGGAGGACGGGCAGGATTTGTCGCAGCATCAGGGACTCCTTGCGGGTTAGGGGTGAGGTGAGGGGCGGCGCGCAGGCTGCTTTCAGCCGGCGCCTTCGTCGATGATTTTCCACTGGCCGCCTTCCTTCTGCCAGTAGGTGCGCTTTTTCATCGTGTTCGAAAGATTGCTCGATTTGTAGTCCTGGTCGAAGGTGACCACCACCAGTTCCTCGCGGCCGGGGTAACGGAACATGCTTGTATTCAACAGCGCCACCTTGATCCAGCTCTTGCCGGCATTGACGGCGCGCTTGCGCTCGCTCCATTGCGAAAAAGTCATGCCGTCGCCCTTGAAGCCGCGCGCGTAATGCTTCAGGTAGGCGTCGGTATCACGGCTTTCCCAGTCGCGCCGCCAATGCTCGATCGCGCCGGACAGCGCGCGCCTTTCCTTGTTCCAGTCGTCCAGCGAGAGCCATTCGACCTGATCGCTGATGATCACCGGCGTCAAACCCACCTGGATCAGGTTGCCGACGCTGCGCAAGTCCTGATTGGACAGCACCAAGCAACCGTCGGAGGCGCGCGGCGCGCGCGCGAAGGTGTCGGACGGAGTGCCGTGCAGCCAGATGCCGGAGCCGCTGCGGCCGTTGCGCCGGTCCCAGTCGTTGGGATAGTTGATCGGGAAGGCGCCGTCGCCGTACAAATCGGTGAGCTTGGTCTTGGGCAGGCTGGCGGTCACGTGATAGACCCCGACCGGGGTTTTCTGGTCGCCTTCGCGGAATTTTTCCGCGCCCATCTTGCCGTGGCTGATGTAGTAGTCGGCTACGAAGCGCGGCTTGCCGTTGTCGTTTTCATAGACATACAGGCGTGACTTGCGGGTGTCGACCACCACGGCGTTTTTCTGGTCCGGGCGCAATTGCAGCAGATAGCGCGGGATGGCGTCCTGCGGCGGTTTCTGGCGATAGGCGGCCAGGCGCACCAGGGCTTCCTCGCGCAGGTCGCGCAGACGGTCTGCGGGTGCGTTGGGCGCCGCGCCCATGGTCTTGATGGCTTGCCCGCGCGCCAGCAGAAGATCGCCCTTGATCAGGTGGGCCAGGCGGTAGTTGGGACGCGATGCGATCAGGGCTTCGGTGCGCGCCAGTGCTTCGGCCAGCCGGTTCGATTCGATCGCCTTGAAGATGCCGATCAGGGCGACTTCGGCATTGTCGCTCGGCGCGTTTTGCACCTGCGCACAAACGCCGCAGGCCGCAGCGGCGAGCGCGACAACGGCAACCAGACGCAGCGCGAATCCCGGCAGCGTGCGCAGTCCCGCTCCCAACGCTCCCTCGCGGCCCGGCCGCGCGAACCACGCCATCAGCTGCCGCTGCGCTCTTCGCGGATTTGCCACTTGCCGCCGTTCTTGGCCATGACCAGGGTCTTGCTGCTGCGCGCGCTGACGATGTTGGACTTGTAGTTCTGGCGGAACTTGACGGTGGCCACGCCGCCC
>JAYVST010000004.1:0-4655 GCA_043775255.1 Burkholderiales bacterium | reverse complement strand
CCCACCTGGCCAACTATCGGCGCGTCTACGCCAAAAGCGAATCGCGCGTCGAAAAGCCCGCCGACGAAAAGGTGGCACTGGCGAAATATCTCAAGAGCTACGAGAAGCTCGGCGCCAAACATGTTGTGGTCAAGGCGCGCGACAACGAAACAACCTTCGGCCTGAAGGTTCACAACGAGGATGTCGCGGCCTTCTGCAAGAAGCACGGGCCGCGCTTCATCGGTTTCGCGGGTGTCGATCCGCACAAGGGCATGGCGGCGGTGCGTGAACTGGAATTCGCGGTGCGCGAATTGGGCTTGCGCGGCCTGAACTTGCAATGCTTCGAACTGAAGCTTGCCATCAACGACAAGCGCATGTATCCGCTCTACGCCAAGTGCGTCGAGCTGGACATCCCGGTCAACATCCACTGCGGCATCAATTTCTCCACCGCGTCGCTCATGGACTACGGCCGCCCGGCGTACTTGGACGAGGTGATCCTGCACTTTCCGGAGTTGCGCGTATGCGCCTCGCCACCCGGCTGGCCGTGGATAGAGGAGCTCATCGGCGTCGCCTGGCGCCACCCCAACGTGTACATCGGCGTGGTCGCGGTGCGGCCCAAACTCCTGGCGCTTGAGGATTCCGGCTACCGGCCACTGCTGACCTACGGCGCCAAGGTCCTGCAAGACAAGATTCTCACCGGCACCGCCTACCCGATGCAGCCGGTCGAGCAGGCCTATGCCGAGTTCGACGCGCTGCCCTTGCCCGATGCGATCCGGCGCAAGTGGATGCATGACAACAGCGCGCGCTTCCTCGGGCTCGCCTGAATGCAAAAGCCCATCCCGGACGAATGGCGCATCGCGCGTTACAGCGCCGACCCGCTGCAACGCTGCCGCCAGCTCGAAGCCGAGCCGCTGCCAACGTCGACAGCTGCGCTGCTCGACCAAGCCGCCGCAGAGGTGCCGGACCGGCTCGCCTGGCACTTCATCGACAGCGGTGAGACCGCCACCTATCGCGAAGTGCAAGCGATGGTCAACCGGGTAGCCGCTGGGCTGGCCGGCCTGGGCGTACGCCGCGGCACGCATGTGGCGATGATGGTGCCGAACGTGCCGCAGTTCCCGCTTACCTGGCTGGCGATCGGCCGCCTCGGGGCGGTGATGGTGCCGGTGAATGTCTCCTACACCGGCCGCGAGCTCGACTACATCGTCAATGACGCGAGCGCGGAATTCCTGGTGATCGCCGAGGAGTTCCTGACCACGCTCGACGCGATGGTGCAGCGCCCCGCGCATCTGACTGACGCGCGGGTGATCGTGGTCGGCCGCGCGCGTGCCGAGCAGCACGACTGGCAGGCCGTGCACGACGCCGGCGACCCGACCTACCGCGCCCCCGAACCGGTCGGGCAGGACGACCTGCTCAACATCCAGTACACCTCCGGCACCACCGGCTTTCCCAAGGGCGTGCTGCAGGCGCAGCGCTACTGGATCACGCAGAGCAAGATCAACGCCTTCCGTGACGGCCTGGCGTATGAACGCATCCTGATCTCCACGCCCTTCTACTACATGGACCCGCAGTGGCTGCTGCTGATGGCCTTCCACCAGCGCGCCACCGCCTTCATCGCCGCCCGCCAGAGCACCAGCCGTTACACCGAATGGTTGCGCACCTGGAACATCCAGTTCTCGCTGATGCCCGCCGAGGTGATGTTCAAGAACCCGCCTGCGCCCGATGACGGCGACAACCAGATCCGCCGCGTCAACATCTATGGACTGCGCAAGGAGATCCACACTGCGGTGGAGCAGCGCTTCAACGTCAATGCGCGCGAGGCCTTCGGCATGACCGAGCTGGGCTCGGCCACCTTCATGCCCCTGGAAGTCGAGGACATGACCGGCTCCGGCTCGTGCGGCATGGCCGGGCCGTTCCGCGAATGCAGGGTGGTCGATGCCGAGGGACGCGAAGTGCCGCGTGGCGAGATCGGCGAGATGGTGGTGCGCGGCAGCGGCATCCTGTGCGGCTATTTCAACAAGCCGGAAGCCACGCGTGAAGCCTTCCACGGCGACTGGTTCCGCACCGGCGACCTGTTCCGCCAGGACGAGCGCGGCTACTTCTACATCGTCGGGCGGGTCAAGGAGATGATCCGGCGCAGCTCGGAGAACATCCCCGCGCGCGAGGTCGAAGCGGTGTTGAAGGACATGCCGCAGGTCGTGGAGGCGGCGGTCCTCGGCGTGCCCGACGAGATCCGCCAGGAAGAAGTCAAGGCCTACGTGATACTCAAGCCGGGGCTGACGCGTGCAGACGTGCCACCGCAAGCCATCATCGAGCATGCGCGCAAGCAGCTGGCGGCATTCAAGGTGCCGCGCTACATCGAGTATCGCAGCGAGTTTCCGCGCACGCCGTCGAACAAGATCAGGAAGCCGTTGCTGCAACAGGAAAAGCCCGACCTGCGCAGCGATAGCTGGGATCGGGTCGACGGCCTCTGGCGTTGAGCCGGCTCGAGGTTCGCGTCAAACGGCACCTTTTGGTTGCCAACTCTAGCTACTGTTTGCATCGCCGGGTGCAATGTTCATCATTTCCTCACAGTCCTTGATCTACGCGTGCCAAACCTGACTGCGGCGGATCAAATGCAGCGACCAGTCCAAGGAGGGTCGCAAAACTCAAATGATTAAGTATTAATATTCATATCCATTTATTGCCAGTTTTATATTTATTATGAAACAATAGCGAAAATGGCAACGAGAGTGTTGGAATATTCAAATGACGATGACCAAAGAAGAACTCGGGCGACGCATTCGCTCGGCGCGCGAGAGCTGCGGTCTCACGCAGGAACAACTAGGTGAACCAGCGGGCTTGAGTCGCCTTGCTGTCGGGCACATCGAATCAGGCACGCGATCCGTTTCCAGCCTCGAACTGGATCGCATCGCTTATGCGGTCGGGCGCGATATCAAGTCGTTTTTTTCTGAGTCGTTTGTTGAACAGGACGCCCTGGCCGCACTGTTTCGGTCGGATGACGAACTGGCCCAACAGGCTGAACTGATCAAGGCTTTGCAGGATAGTCTGGCCTTGGGGCGGGAGATGACCACGCTGGAACGCCTGCTTGGCATTGACCGAGCACAGTTGCTTACTGCCACCTACGATCTTCCCGTGCCGAAGTCTCGTTGGGAAGCGATTTTGCAGGGGCAGAAGGTGGCAACTGAGGAGCGTCAGCGCCTAGGCATGGGCATGGCGCCGGCGGGGGACTTGGCCGACCTGCTTGAGTCACAGGGTGCGCGCGCGGCGTTTGTGAGCCTGCCTGCGAATGTCTCCGGCCTGACCTTGGCCGATGTCAACATCGGGGTGTTTGTGGCGGTCAATTCCGATCATGTCGCGGTGCGCCAGCGCTTTTCGCTTGCTCATGAGTATGCACATGTGCTGATGGACCGCGACCGCTCGGGCGCCATCAGTCGCGCTGAAAATCGAGCCGAGTTGCTGGAAGTGCGCGCCAATGCGTTTGCCGCTGAACTTCTGATGCCGGCTGACGGTGTGAGGCATTTCGTACATGGGCTTGGCAAAGGTGCGCAGAGTCGCGCCCAGGTCGCGGTGTTTGACGAGTCCGAAGCAGTGCAGGTGGAGCAGCGTGCCACACCCGGCAGTCAGGATATCCAGCTTTACGATGCGGTGCTCATCGCGCATCATTTCGATTCCAGCAGGATCGCTACGCTATACCGCCTCAAAAACATGAAGCTGATCGGCGACAGTGAGTTTCAGCGCTTGAAGGATGAGGAGGACATGGGCGCGGGAATTACCATCGCGAACTTTTTGGCAGTGCGCGACGCGGATCGCGGTCAATCTTCGCGTGATGACTTTCGCCGCCGCTTTATGGGGCTTGCGCTTGAGGCGTACCGGCGTGACGAAATCACCAAAGCCAAGCTGACCGAGCTTGCCGCGATGGTCGAATTGAGCCGACGCGATGTGCAGGCCGTGCTGGACTCGATGCAACTCGATTGAGCGCGTGGGCCGGGTCGATGACATCTCAACCCATCAGCGTTGTCGTCACCGACGCCAACGTGTTGATCAATTTTTGCCATATTGGGCAACTGCCGCTACTGGGCGGGTTGGCGCCGTATCGATTCTTCGTTCCGGAGGAAGTCATCAATGAGGTCACCGAGCCAGCGCAACAGGCGGAAGTGGGGAGCGCGCTTGCGCAAGGACTGATCGCGAGTACCGTGATCGACAGCATGGAAGCGCTTGCGCTGTTTGGCACATTGCGCGAACTCATGGGTCGCGGCGAGGCTGCGTGTCTGGCGCTTGCTGCGACCAAAGGCTGGACCATTGCCTCTGACGAAAAGTGACGTTTCCGGCGCGAAGCCCTTGAACGAATCGGCGCGGCGCGGATCGTCGACACTGCATCCTTGTTGGTGTATGCAATCAGCATCGGGCGCATTTCTGTGGCGGAAGCCGACGGCTTCAAGTCGGTTCTCGAAACCAGGCGTTTTGTCATGCCTTTCGCGAGCTTCGGCGACCTTGCCTGACATGCATCGACATATAAGTGACCCGGCAACCAACATGCATCCTCCCTCAACTATTCAAGGCGCAGCGACTGTACCGAGCCTGGTGCTGTTGCGCACCGCACTTGAAGACATGGTCGAGCGCGACCTGTCCGGGTTTCTCTGTGGCTCAGATGAAGAGATCGTTCCGACGGCCTGGCT
>JAYVST010000003.1:0-2538 GCA_043775255.1 Burkholderiales bacterium | reverse complement strand
CTCTTGCTGGCGGCGATCGAATCGCTGCCGCAGGATGTCTTCGAAGCCGCGCGCGTGGACGGCGCGAGCGCCTGGCAGGAGTTGCGCCACGTCACCCTGCCGATGCTGTGGCCGGCACTGGCCGTCACGCTGCTGTTCCGCCTGATCGTCTCCTTCAAGGTGTTCGACGAGGTATACCTGCTCACCGGCGGTGGCCCCGGCACGGCAACCGAGGTGGTGAGCTTCACCATCTACCGGCGCTTTTTCACCGAGGACCGCATGGGCTATGGCTCGGCGATCTCGGTGGTCACCCTGTTCGCATTGGCGCTGGTGATTCTGTTCGCGCTCTACGGATCGCGCCGCTTGAACCGGGAGGCAGGAACTTGACCTGGCCATCGGGGCGTACGCTGGGAATGCACGCTGTCCTGGTGGCCTGCGCAGTGATCGTCATTGTGCCGGTGGCATGGATCGCGGTGGCCGCGTTCAAGACGCAGATCGACCTCCTGACCGGCCGAGTCCTGTTCCAACCGACCTGGGCGAATTTCGACGAGCTGCTGTTCTCGCGTTCCTCCGACTACCTGGCGAATTTCATCAACAGCGCGATCGTCGCCACCGTCAGCACTGTCGCAGTAGCGATTTTCTCGACGCTTGCCGCTTATTCGCTCAACCGCCTGCGCTGGCCGCGCTGGGTGCCGGCCACGGTGCTGCTGTGGTCGGTGGTGTTCCACATGCTGCCGCCGATCACCATGGTGGGTCCCTGGTACCTGATGTTTCGTGGAGTCGGCTTGGACAACACCTTCACCTGCCTGATCCTCGCCAACCTCGCGCTCAACCTGCCGGTCGGCATCTGGCTGATGACGGTATTCGTGCGCGACATCCCGGTCGAGCTCGAAGAGGCGGCGCGCGTCGATGGCTGCACAACGCCGCAAATGCTGCTGCGCATCGTTTTTCCACTCGTGCTGCCGGGGCTGGCCGCGCTGTCCATCCTCGTTTTTGTGTTCAGCTGGAACGAATTCGCGGTGGCGCTCAACCTGACGGCGAAGCAGACCGCGACCGTGCCCGTGGCCATCGCGAAATTCGCACAGGAATACGAGATCAAGCATGGGGTGATGGCGGCAGGGGCAGTGCTCTCCGCGTTGCCCGCCATCATCGTGCTGTTGCTGGCGCAACGGCACATCGTCAAGGGGCTGACGGCGGGGGCGGTGAAGTAGCGCGGTGGTGTCGGGCGCGGGCATGTGCCTGCGTCACCAGCGCGAATCCGGCTATGCACCGGAAGATATCTGAGCAGCAGTGTGCGGCGGATGCCGTCGACATCATGCGCAAGGGCGGCTGCAAGACCGGCAAGCTGCAAGACCTGAAATAGCCGACACGAACCGACGTAAACGATCGGCACTGCCGGCGATCATCGTCCTGTTGCCGGCCCAGCGCGTTCGTCCGTGCCGTGGTGTTTTTTCCAGAACTTGACGAAGGCGAAGATTTCCTCAGCCTCCTCGCCCTTCCTCAAGTCGGCGTTGGAATAGCAGAAAGCGCGCCCTTCGGCGTCTTGCGCGAGGAAGGCCAGCACACTGGGCTGGTGCCGGCTGCGTGAGCACGGTCACCGGTGAGAGGGCTCGCGACATTGGGTTATGATTTTGTCCCTCCACGGCTGGGGTCACGCCAACTCTCACGCTTAGGCGGTCTTCCGCATCGCAATCTCAACCGCATAGTGGTGATTCGGACCATGCCCGACACGTCTTTCGACTTTGACTGGGACCCGAAGAAAGCGCGGGCCAATCCAAAGAAGCATCGAGTCTCGTTCAGACAGGCAACATCGATTTTCCGCGACCCACTTGCGCTCACCATTTTCGACGAGGAACACAGCGTAAACGAGGACCGTTGGGTGAGCGTCGGCCGCGCCGAAAGTGGGCAGACTCTGGTGGTAGTCCATACCTCGGAATGGACAACCCCGACTGAAATCAAAGTGCGGCTCATTTCGGCACGCAAAGCGGATCGGGATGAGCTACGTGACTACGAGAAAGCACCGCGATAGCGGTTCACGATAAGGGTGATGCGATGAAGGATCGTTACGACTTCTCCAAAGGTGTCCGCGGCAAGTTTTACCGCCCGGACGCGGTATTCCGGCTGCCGGTTTACCTGGATGAAAAGGTCGAGAGCTACCTGTCGGCGAAAGCGGACGCGAAGGGCATCGACCTTTCCGAACTGGTGAACGATCTGCTCAGGCGAGAGATCGAAATCATCGAGACCGTGAAGTAGTGTTCCGTTTCTCGATGAATCCGCCGCTCTGACCCGAGCTATTTCGGATGAAACGGCGTGACCTGCAAGTGGCGTAGCCGATCGGCACTGCCCGCCATCATCGTTCTGTTGCTGGCGCAACGGCACATCGTCAAGGGGTCGACGACGGGGGCGCTGAAGTGAGGCGCATGCGGCGATTCACAACGGCCCATGTTGAAGTTCGCGCCGTCGCCCACAACGCAGGCCTCGATCAAGCGAAGGCCTGCATCTTGTTCGCGAAATCGCGCCCGGAAGTCGGGCGTGGCAGCGGCCTGCCATCGCGCCGAT
>JAYVST010000002.1:0-3295 GCA_043775255.1 Burkholderiales bacterium | reverse complement strand
CGTTCTTGCCGGGGGCAATGCGGATGTCCGCCAGTTCGAGGATCATCAGAAATGGATTCCTTTCAACAGTTGCTGGAAGGCGACCTGGTCGGCGCTCGGCTCGGCCGCTTTGGCGGCCGGGTCGCGGCCCTTGGCGGCGGCCGAATCCGCGAACATGCGAAACGAGGTGTTCATCACGATCTGGGCGATGCGCGGCATCAGCGCATGCAGAACTTCGCCGAATATGCCCAGACGGGTGGCGATGCGCACCGGCTCGTAGACGATGGCTTCGACGATCATGTCGGCTGCCTGTTCCGGCGTGAGCGTCGGCACATTGTTGTAGATCTTGGTCGGAGCGATCATCGGGGTGTTCACCAGCGGCATGTTGATGGTGGTGAACTTGACGCCGGTGTCGGCGTATTCCGAGGCCGCGCAGCGGGTGAAGGCGTCGAGCGCCGCCTTGGAGGCGACGTAGGCGGAAAAACGCGGTGCGTTGGTCAACACGCCGATCGACGAGATGTTGATCACCTGGCCTTTGCGCTTTTTCGTCATGCCCGGCAGAAAAGCCAGCGTGACCCGCAGCGCGCCGAAATAGTTCACGTGCATGGTGCGCTCGAAATCGTGGAAACGGTCCGAGGCATTCTCGATCGCGCGCCGGATCGAGCGGCCGGCGTTGTTCACCAGGATGTCGACGCCGCCGTGCTTGGCGTTGACCGTGGCGGCAAACTCCGCGCAAGCCTTCTCGTCGCCCACGTCGGCCGAGTAGGTGAAGAGCTTGCCGCCGTTTTTCGCGCAGGCTTCGATCTCGATCTGCGCCGCAGCCAATTTCTCGGGGTCGCGCGCGACCACGATGACCGTCGCCCCGGCTTCGATGATCTTCCTGGCCGCTGCCAGGCCGATGCCCGACGATCCGCCAGTGATCATGACGACGCGGCCGCGCACCTTGCCCTTGAGCGTGCGGTCGATCATCAGGTCGGGGTCGAGATGGCGCTCCCAGTAGTCCCACAGCACCCAGGCGTAGGAGTCGAGATTGGGGCAGGCGATGCCGGTGCCCTTCAACGCCTTCTCGGTCTCGCGCGAATCGAAGCGGGTCGGATAGTTGACGAACTGCATCATCTCGTCGGGCAAACCGAGGTCTTTCATCACCGCGTTGCGGATGCGGCGCGCCGGCGTCAGCGACATGATGCTTTTCTTGATGCCGCGCGGAATGAAGCCGAACAGCGCGGCGTTGATGCGCATCTCCATGCGCGGCGCATGCGCGGCCTTGCAGAAGATGTTGAGCACGTCGCCGACACGATGGGGGTTGGGGTCGGTCAGATGGAATGCACGGCCGTCGCCTTTCTCCAGGTGCATGATGTGATCCATCGCATCGACCACGAAGTCGACCGGCACGATGTTGATGCGGCCGCCCTCGAGGCCGATGGCGGGCATCCACGGCGGCAGGAACTTGCGCATCTTCTGGATCAGCTTGAAGAAGTAGTAGGGGCCGTCGACCTTGTCCATCTCGCCGGTTTTCGAGTCGCCTACCACCAGCCCCGGGCGATAGACGCGCCACGGCATTTCGCATTCCTTGCGCGCGATCGCCTCGGATTCGTGCTTGGTGGCGAAATAGGGGTGGTCGAGGTTCTCGGCCTCGTCGAACATGTCTTCGCGCCATACGCCCTCATACAGTCCGGCGGCCGCGATCGACGAAACGCAATGGAATTTGCCCGCCTTGATCGCGTTGGCGAACTGCACGGCGTTGCGGGTGCCGTCGATATTGCCGGCCTGCTGCTCTTCGGCGGTCGCCTTGAGGTCATAGACCGCCGCCAGATGGACGAAGTGGCCGACCTTGCCGGACAGTTTCTTGCGGTCCGCCGCGGCCACCCCGAGGTCCGGCTGCGTCAGATCGCCCATGATGGCGATGGCGCGCTTGTCATCGGCGCCCCAATACTCCAGCAAGGCCGCGCGCTGCTTGTCGCCGCGCGTGCCGCTGGCGCGTGAAAGGAAATAGACGACCGTGTTGTCGCACGCGAGAATCTTGCGCACCAGGCGCTTGCCGATGAAGCCGGACGCGCCGGTGATGAAATACCCCGTTGTCATGTTTGTCTCCGAAAAGGACTGCCGTTCCCGGTGCGATGATCGCCGAAGGTTGCGTGGGGTGGCAAGCGATTGTTGGCAGATATCGATCGGCCATTGTAAGGGCTTGAGAACTCGCGCTGTCCGCCGGCGCGTACCGGCGGTCCGGGCGGCGCCCGCCGCTCTTCACGCGCATGGCCGGGCACAACAGCATTTCGATGGCTGCGCGCCGATGGCTGCGCGCCGATGGTTGCGCGCCGATGGTTGCGCGTTTCGACACGGCAGAAGAAGCGCTGGGTCGCGAGATGCTCTATTTCTTCGCCCGTCCGGCTTGGCAACACCCGGCGCGTATCAGCGCCGGCTCGCGGGGTCGGGCGCCGATGACGGCCCGGCTGGCCCGGCGTTCAGCCGGCTCGCGCGAGCGTTCCGTGCCATCCCTTCATGGACATACGCGTTCGAGCGTGCGCACGGCCTTGCTTTCGAGCCAGGCGGCGGTGGTCTTGTCGAACGCGAGGAAGTGTGGCGTGCGCAGATGGGCATCGAACGCGGTGCGGTCGGCATACATCTCGTAGAGGAATACCCGCGACTTGTCCTGCGGGTCGACGCACACGTCGAACTGGCTGCATCCGGGTTCATCTGCAACCGACGCGCGGGCGTTGGCGATCATTTCCGGCATGAAGGCCGCGAGGTGCTCTTTCTTGATTTTGAAATCGACGATTACCACGTACATTTTCATTTCCTTTGGTTATCGCAGCAGCCACACCAGCGTCATCGGCAGCGCGGGAATATAAGTTATAAGGATCACGACTAAGAACGTGGCCGCCATCATGGGAATCAGTTGCCGGGATATTTCGCCGATACCGGCGCCGGCAAGCCTTGCCGCCACGAAGAGCGTGCCTCCCACCGGCGGAGTGTAAAGCGCAATGGCCAGATTTGCCGTCATCACCACACCCAGGTGCACCAGATCGACGCCGAATATCTTGGCCATCGGCAGGAACAATGGCACCGTAAGCATCATCGCCGGCAGTGGTTCGATGAAAATGCCCAGCAGGAACAACACGACGTTGACCAGAAGCAGGAATACCCATTGCTGGTGCGCGACGCTCTGCCCCCACTCGCCCATGGTGCGGCGCGGGTTGTCGCTCGCATGATCGTTGAGCCGGTTGCCGTCGAACACTCCGTTGGCGCCGCCAGCGCCCGCGCGTGCGCCATCGCGGTCGCACAGCGCGAGTTCGGCCACGCCCTCGATACCGGCCCA
>JAYVST010000001.1:0-1663 GCA_043775255.1 Burkholderiales bacterium | reverse complement strand
ACGTCGCGTTTCCACAGTTCGTTGCCTTCGCCGTCGAATGAGCGCAGGGTGAGCAGGCGATCGGCCCAGCCGCCGGCAATATCGAGGGTGCAGAAATTGCGCTTCGCCGCAAGCGTGCCTTCATCGGTCAGCCCCATATCCTCGCCACGCGGCGGCGCGTGCGCGCCGGCGGTCAGGGGCGAACAGGTGAAGTCGAGCAAGGGGTAGGCGGATTCGCGCGGCACTCGGGTGAGCACGGTGTGATGGCGGTCGCCCGACAGGAAAAGCACGCCCGGCACGCGGTTGTCGGCCAGCCAGTCGAGGAACTCGCGTCGCTCGTCGGGAAAGTTGCTCCAGCCCTCGATCTTCGGCGGCACCGGCTTGAGCATCTGGCTGCCCGAGACGATGATGCGGAAGTTGGCGCTCGAGGCGAGCAGGGCGTTTTTGAGCCAGCGCAGCTGCGCCGCGCCCAGCATGGTCTTGCCGGCCAAACCCTGGGCGCCATCGGCATCGCGGTTGAAGCGGCCGTCGAGCAGGAAGAAGTCGGCGTCGTAGTGGCTCACCACGCGGAAGATGCCCGGCACACCCGGCATGCCACCGGCCCCGTTGGCCCAATAGCGCTGGAAAATGTCGAGTACCTGGGCCTTGTAGGTGAAGCTGGCGTTGGAATCGTTCGGCCCGAAGTCGTGGTCGTCCCAGATCGCGTAGTGGTTGCCGGACCGCAGGAGCGCTTGCAAATCGGGCAATGCACGATCGTGGCGGTAACGCTGCGCGATGCCGGCCGGGCTGCCGACGTCGGCTTCGCGCAGGTACGTGTTGTCGCCCAGCCAGAGCATGAGGTCGGGCTTGCGCTCGGCGATGCGGGCGAAAATCCCGTAGCCACCGCCGTAGGGACCGCCCGGCCGCAACGAACGATCGAACGGCGGATCGTTGACATACGTGCAGCTGCCGAAAGCCACCCTGAAATCACGCGCAACGTGGCCCTGCGAAGGGTTGAACGAGTGGTTTTGCCACCGCCACAAGGACTCGGTGCGGAACGACAGCGACTGCGGCACGCGCGCTTCGCGACCATCGAAAAGGACACGATAGCGATAAACGGTTCCCGGCGCAAGATCGTTCAGAACGACCTGCGCGGCGAAGTCCGCGCCCGCCACAAGTGGTATCGGGTCCGACAGGCGGCGCTTGCGCGTGTCGCCCTCGATCCAGAATTCGATGCGCGCGACGGCTGCCGCATCGGCCTGTAGCCAGATCAGGGTGGAACGCGCGTCGCGATACCCTGCCATCGGCCCGGCAACCAGACCTGCACCGGCAGAAGCAGCCCCGGCCGCGAGGAACATCAGGCCGACGATGAGCACGCCGAAAGCGCAGCAGCGGGCAGCAAGGCGGGCAGCACGCTTGGCCCCGCAGCCTATCGCGAGGCGGAATGGGCGCCCCTTCATTTCCAGTGCACCATAGGCAATCCCGCTACCGGCGCGGCGAAGTAAGGAATGCGCGTTCCCATCAGGCTGCCGATGTAGACAGTTTTCAGGTCGGGGCCGCCAAAGGTGACCGATGCCATCCAGGGCGCAATGGCGCCGCGCGTGGCCATCATCAGATCGGTCGTCATCGTGCCGGCCCGCATCGCCAACAGAAACGCCGCGCGGCGCTGCGGGTCTGAGTCATCGAGCAACACTCGCTTCTCCCC